>JAGNYY010000027.1 GCA_017984715.1 Rhodoluna sp. | reverse complement strand
ACGAGCGCCTGAGGCTTGGCCTTAGGGTCAACCGCATCCTCAACATCGAGAACCAGCTGGTCGGTTCCGGAGGCGAGCGCTTTGTCGAAACTCTCTGGCTTGGTGGCGGCGAAAAGCAACCAGGAACGAGAAATTTCGGCGGTGATGTTCATCTTCTTTGAGGACATGCATCAAGCCTAGCGGCAGGCGGTGAGGCAGCCGGCAGCACAACCGCTGAAGGGTTCGCCGCGCAGGCCGCTGAGGCAGCCGGTGGTTTGCCCGCCATCCGTGGCCGCATTGAATCGTTCAATGATGATGTCGACAAGCTGCTGAGGCGGCTCGGTGCCTTCGACCAAAAGTGGCTCGGATGCCAAATGCGCACCGACCTTTTTTGTTAGCCCGGCGAAGTAACCGTCGGCTAATAAATAAGTTGCAATCACGACGCGCTTGCGAGCGTGCTGAAACTTGAGCTTCGGAATCAGGTCTTTGAGCTTTGGTTCGGCTGCCGAAAGAAAGGCCAGTTCGACGGCGGCGGGTGAACCGTTTCTGGTGGTGAGCGCTTCTTCAAACATCAACTTCACGAGCTCTGATTCGGCCTGTGCGCGAGGGTCGCTGGAACCGGCAACGGTCAGAACGATCAAGTCGCCGGCTGCGGTTTCGGCGGTGGCGCCAATCTCATCCAGGCGCTGCACCAGAACCTCGACCATTCGCTGGTCTGGCCCTAGGGCCGGGCTGATCTGAACGGTCTTGCCGGCGGCAAAGGCTGCATCGGCAATGTCTTGGCGAACGTGATAGCCGGTGGCCAAGAGCAGTGGCACCACGATCGATTCGGTAGCGCCTAGCTCGGCCGCGGTTGCGAGCACGGATGGCACATCGGGCTGCTGAACATCGACGAAAGCCTCAAGAACGGCCACCTCGGGCAGCGATTCGGCAACTTTTTTCACGAGATCTGAAATCGACTTTGCGCCACCGATATTGTCGGTGCCGTGCGATGCCGCAACCAGTGATTTCATCGAGTCCTCAGTGTCTAAAAGGGATTCCGAAAAGCCTACCAAAACGGTAGGAATGGAAATAAGGCTATCGGGCTGGAATCGTTGATCTGGCGCGGAAGTCTCAGTGTTACGCAGTGTTTCGTAACGCCTCGGTTTGTGGGGGTTCGATGGGGCAAACTTGAGGAATGACTGAAGCAAAAGGCATCGCTCGCCCACCTCGCGAAGCGCGTTCGAACGGCCAGTGGAAGGTTGACGGCAAAGAGCCGCTCAACGCCAACGAAACCTGGAAGCAGGAAGACGGCGGTCTTTCGGTTCGCGAACGCGTCGAGTCAATCTATTCAAAAGAGGGCTTCGACAGCATCCCAGGCACCGACCTGCACGGCCGCATGCGTTGGTGGGGTCTTTACACCCAGCGCAAGCCGGGCATTGATGGCGGCAAGACCGCAACCCTCGAGCCGCACGAGCTCGAAGATAAATACTTCATGCTTCGCGTTCGCATCGATGGTGGCCAGCTGACCACCGATCAGCTTCGCGTAATCGCCGGCATCTCGAAAGACTTCGGTCGCGACACCGCAGACGTCACCGACCGCCAGAACATTCAGCTGCACTGGATCGACATCGTTGACATGCCAGAGATCTGGCGCCGCCTCGAAGCAGTTGGCCTAGAGACCACCGAGGCCTGTGGCGACGTGCCACGCGTCATCCTTGGCTCTCCGGTTGCCGGAGTGGCCGCCGATGAGCTGATCGACCCGACCGACATCATCGAGCAGATCAAAGACAAGTACATCGGCGACCCTGAGCTTGCCAACCTGCCGCGCAAGTTCAAGTCGGCAATCACCGGCCACCCGAGCCAAGACATCGTTCACGAGATCAACGACGTCGCTTTCCTCGGAATCGAGCACCCAGAGCTTGGCGTTGGCTTCGACCTCTGGGTTGGTGGTGGCCTTTCGACCGCACCGCGTCTCGCTGAGCGCCTTGGCGTATTCGTCAGCCCAGATAAGGTTGCCGACGTTTGGTATGCGGTCTGCTGCATCTTCCGCGACTATGGCTTCCGCCGCATGCGCACCAAGGCTCGCCTAAAGTTCCTGCTGGCCGAGTGGGGCACCGAGAAGTTCCGTCAGATTCTCCAGGATGAATACCTTGGCTATGCGCTGCCCGATGGCCCAGCCGCACCAACTCCTGAAACCGTTGGTGACCACGTCGGAATCCACAAGCAGAAGGACGGCAAGTTCTTCATCGGTGTGACCCCGTTTGTTGGCCGCGTCTCTGGCCCGATTCTTGAGCAGCTGGCCGACATCCTAGAAAAGTATGGTTCGAAGCGCCTGCGCACCACCCCGCACCAGAAGCTGGTTCTGCTAGACATCGCCGAAGAACACCTCGACAACATCGTTGCCGACCTCGAGGCAATTGGTCTGAGCGCCAACCCGAGCCCGTTCAAGCGCTCGACCATTGCTTGCACCGGCATCGAGTTTTGCAAGCTGGCGATTGTTGAGACCAAGGCCACCGCGACCGAGACTGTGAAGACTCTCGAGCGCAAGCTGGTTGACGTTCAGATTGGTCGCCCGATCAGCCTGCACATCAACGGTTGCCCAAACTCGTGTGCTCGCATTCAGACTGCAGACATCGGCCTCAAGGGTCAGTTGCTGCCAGATGGCAATGGCGGCACCTCGCCTGGATTCCAGGTTCACCTCGGTGGCGGCTTGGCGACCAAAGATCGTGACGAGGCCGGCCTTGGCCGAACTGTTCGCGGCCTGAAGGTCACCGCCGACGAACTGCCTGACTATGTTGAGCGTTTGGTTCGCCGTTTCGAAGCCGACAAGGTTGGCGACGAGACCTTCGCAACCTGGGCTCACCGCGCCGAAGAAGAAGCGCTCCAGTGAGCGTCACTCTAGAAGCCCGACGCACCAACGAAGAGCTGAAGGCGCTCGCCGAAGCGGGTGCAGCCGAGCTCGGTGAAGCCACAGCAGCGCAGGTTGTCGATTGGGTTGCCCGCAACTTCGCAGTTGACTCGGTTGCCGTCGCCTGCTCGATGGCCGATTCGGTTTTGCCACACATCGTCTCGCAGAGCATCCCTGAGGTTGAGGTTTTGTTTCTCGAGACCGGCTATCACTTCTTGGAGACCAAGATCACTCGCGACGAGGTTGCCCGCCAGCTGCCGGTTCGCGTGGTTGACGTGAAGCCGAAGCAGACCGTTGCCGAGCAAGACGCGCAGTATGGCGAGAAGCTTTATGAGCGCGACCCTGGCCTGTGCTGCCAGCTGCGCAAGGTTGACCCGCTGACCGCAAGCCTCAAGGGTTATGAGCTTTGGTTCACCGGGGTCCGCCGCGACGAAGCGCCCACCCGAGCCAACACTCCTCTTATAGGCTGGGATGAAAAGAACGGCCTCGTCAAGGTCAACCCGGTTGCCGCCTGGACTTTTGACGAACTAAACGAATATGCCGCCGAGCACAAGGTTCCGATGAACCTGCTGCTTGACCACGGCTATCCATCAATTGGCTGCGCACCTTGCACCAAGCAGGTTGCACCCGGCGAAGACCCTCGCTCGGGTCGCTGGGCTGGCACTAACAAAACCGAATGTGGGCTTCACGTATGAACACCTCAGATCTAACATCTGGCGAAAAACTCGCCGAGCACCGACTCGGCCTTCTTGACACGCTTGAGTCAGAAGCGATTCACATCATCCGTGAAGTGGTCGCCGAGTTCGAGCGCCCAGTTTTGCTGTTCTCTGGCGGCAAAGACTCAGTCGTGGTGTTGCACCTGGCGGCAAAGGCATTCTGGCCTGGCAAAGTGCCTTTCCCGGTGCTGCACGTTGACACCGGCCACAACTTCCCTGAGGTTATCGAGTTCCGCGACCGCACCGTTGAGAAGCTCGGGCTTCGCCTAGAGGTCGCCAGCGTTCAGGATTACATCGATCGCGGTGTGCTTCAAGAGCGCCCGGATGGCACCCGCAACCCGCTGCAGACCCTGCCGCTGCTCGAGGCAATCACCAACGGCAAGTTTGATGCCGTCTTCGGTGGCGCTCGCCGCGATGAAGACAAGGCACGTGCCAAGGAGCGCATCTTGAGCATGCGCGACGAGTTTGGACAGTGGGACCCTCGAAACCAGCGCCCAGAACTTTGGAACCTATACAACGGCCGTCACCTGCCTGGCCAGCACGTTCGCGCGTTCCCGATTTCCAACTGGACCGAGCTAGACATCTGGCGCTACATCGAGCGTGAAAACATCGAGTTGCCGCCGCTTTATTTGGCACACGAGCGCGAGGTTTATAGCCGCGATGGAATGTGGCGTGCGGTTGGCCCGGTTTCGATGCCGAACGCCGATGAGGTGGTTGAGACCCGACTGGTTCGCTATCGAACCGTTGGCGACATGAGCTGCACCGGTGCCGTCGAGTCTTCAGCGGTTTCAATCTCGGATGTTGTTCTCGAGGTCGCTGGTTCAACGCTGACCGAACGTGGCGCAACGCGCGCCGATGACCGCATCTCTGAGGCGGCAATGGAAGACCGTAAGAAAGAGGGCTACTTCTAATGCCACAGCACGCTTTTATCGACGCGGCCGGAACCCTGGCTCAAACTCGCACTCTGCTTCGCTTCGCCACCGCTGGTTCGGTTGACGATGGCAAGTCGACCCTGGTTGGTCGCCTGCTGCACGACAGCAAGGCGGTTCTGGTTGACCAGCTCGAGGCCGTTGCTCGCACTTCAGCCGAGCGTGGTTTTGGTGGCGAGGCCGGCGGTCTCGACCTAGCGCTGCTCACCGATGGTCTTCGCGCCGAGCGCGAGCAGGGCATCACCATCGATGTTGCCTATCGCTATTTCTCAACTGCCGAACGCAGCTTCATCCTGGCCGACTGCCCGGGTCACGTTCAATACACCCGCAACATGGTCACCGGTTCGGCAACTGCCGATGCAGTGGTCGTGCTGATTGACGCTCGCAAGGGCGTGCTCGAGCAGACTCGCCGCCACCTATCGGTGGTTGCTCTGCTTCGCGTGCCAAACGTGATTGTCGCGATCAACAAGATCGACCTCGTCGACTTCAGCGAGACCGTCTACAACGAAATCCTCGAGCAGCTAAAACAGGTCACCGCCGAGCTTGGGCTTGAGCGCGTGCACGCCATCCCGGTTTCAGCACTCGAGGGCGACAACGTGGTTGAGCGTTCGACCAAGACCCCTTGGTATGCGGGCCCGACCGTAATCGAGCTGCTTGAGACGCTTCCGGCGATCGATGAGATCGAGACCGAGAACGACCCATTCCGCTTCCCGGTTCAGCTGATTATTCGCCCACAGGGTGGTTTGGTCAACGGCCTAGACGCAGATGAATATCGTGACTACCGCGGCTATGCCGGCCAGGTTGCCTCGGGTTCGATCAAGGTTGGCGATGAGGTTGAGGTAACCCCTGGCAACTTCAAAACTCGCGTCACCGGCATCGACCTTGCCGGCAAATCAATCGACACCGCTTTCGCTCCGCAGTCGGTCAGCCTTCGTCTAGCCGACGAGTTCGACCTGGCGCGCGGTGCAGTAATCGGTGCCGTTGGCACCCTGCCTGAACCGGTCAAAGAGATTCACGCCGAACTGTTCTGGCTCGACTCTCGCGCAGCAACTGCCGGCACTCGCGTGCTGGTTAAGGCCGGCACTCAGACCGTGCAAGCAATCATTTCTTCTGTTATCGGCCGTCGCAACCTAGACACTTTGGCCATCGAAGGCACCGACGAGTTGCAGGTTAACGACATCGGCACCGTCTCGCTTCGCCTGGCCACCGCGGTTCCAATCGGTGACTACAACCAGAACCGTCGCGCTGGCGCTTTCCTAATCATTCAGCCACAGGATGGCTCGACGCTGGCCGCTGGCATCAACACGAACGCCCAGTTCGACGACTTCGACATCTAACCAACTAAAGAAACGAAACATGTCTCGCAACGAAACGATTTACCCGATCGGCCTGCGCCTCGCAGGTCGAAAGGTTGTCGTTGTCGGCGGCGGCCTGGTCGGCACCCGTCGCGTTCGCGCGCTGCTAGAAGTTGGGGCTCGCGTGGTCGTGATTTCACCGGCGGTCACCGATGAGTTGGCGCAGCTTGCCGACGCCGGCGAGATCGAATTATTCGAACGCGAGTTTTCCGCCGGTGACTTAGCCGGAGCTTGGCTCGCGCACACCGCAACCGGAGTTGCTGCCGTTGATGCTGCCGTTTCGGCCGAAGCTGAGGCTTCACAGATTTTGACTGTGAATGCAGCCGAGGCCGAGAAGTCGACCGCTTGGGTTCCTGCCGTTGCTCGCGATGGTTCTCTAACCGTGGCAGCATTCGGTGGAGGAGAACCTCGTCGCGCCACCGCCCTAAGAGACCAAATTGTCAGCTCGGTGTTCAACAACGAACCACAGGTTGCCGGCACTGTTGCCCTAATCGGTGGCGGGCCTGGCGACCCAGAGCTAGTCACCCTGCGCGCAAAGAAACTGCTGGCCGGTGCCGATGTTGTGGTCTACGACCGCCTCTCGCCATTCCAGTTGGTTTCCGAGTTGCAGCCCCGCGCGGCAGCAGGTCTAGTCGACCTGATCGACGTTGGCAAAGCGCCAGACAACCACCCGGTTCCGCAGGATGAGATCAACGCCATCCTGGTTCGCGAAGCCCAGAGTGGAAAGCGCGTGGTTCGACTCAAGGGCGGCGACCCATACGTGTTCGGCCGTGGTGGCGAAGAGCTAATCGCCTGCGCCGAAGCGGGCATCGAGGTTGAAGTGGTTTCGGGCATTTCGAGTTCGATTTCGGTTCCGGCCATCGCCGGCATCCCGGTCACTCACCGCGGAATCGCAACCGGCTTCACCGTGGTCACCGGTCACGAAGCAGTACGTAACATTGCCGGGGGTCGAGACCACACTGTGGTGATATTGATGGGTGTTAGCACGCTCGCCGATTCGGCTGCCGCGCTTGCCACTGAAGGCCGAGGCTTCGACTGCCCGGTCGCCATCATCGAGGATGGCTTCGGGCCAAACCAACGAGTCACCATCGCAACACTTGGCACCATCGCTTCGATCGCCGAAGCAACCGGCGTGAAAGCACCAGCCGTGATTGTGATCGGCGATGTCGTCTCGCTCAGCCGGCACAAAAGTTTTTTGAAAGAAGGAAACAAATGACCAAGCAGATTCGCGTTGCAATCGTCGGTGCCGGCCCAGCTGGCATCTATGCCGGCAACATTCTCGCCGGCCACTACCCGGATGTCGAGATTGACCTCTTTGACCAGCTGCCTGCGCCTTACGGCCTGATTCGCTATGGTGTGGCCCCTGACCACCCGCGCATCAAGGGCATCGTTAACTCGCTTCACGAGATGCTGAACTCGGGCAAGATTCGCTTCTTCGGCAACGTCAACTTCGGCACCGACCTGCACCTCGCCGACATCCGCAAGCACTACCACGCGGTGATTTTTGCGACCGGTGCAATCAAGGATGCTCAGCTGAACATCCCAGGCATCGAGCTCGATGGCTCTTATGGCGCCGCCGACTTCGTTTCATGGTTCGATGGCCACCCAGACGTGCCTCGCACCTGGCCGCTAGAGGCCGAGCAGGTTGCGGTTTTGGGCAACGGAAACGTGGCGCTCGACGTGGCTCGCATGCTGGCAAAGCACGCTGATGACTTGCTGACCACCGACATCCCAGCCAATGTTTACGAGGGTTTCAAAGCCTCACCGGTCACCGACGTTCACGTGTTTGGTCGCCGCGGCCCGGCAAGCATTAAGTTCACCCCGATCGAGCTTCGTGAGCTCGGCGAGGTCGAAGACGTTGACCTCGTTTTGTATGACGAAGACTTCCCTGATGGCTGGTTCGACGAAGACGCCGAGGGAGTCACCAACCAGCACAAGGTCATGGCGCGAGTCATGGAATCATGGCGCGAAGAGAAGCCGTCTGGCGCAAGCCGCCGCCTTCACCTGCACTTCTGGCACAAGCCTGTCGCGATTTTGGGCGAGGATGGCAAGGTTGCCGGCATGAAGTTTGAGCGCACCCAAGATGCCGGCGCGGGTTCAATCACCGACACCGGTGTGTTCGTGAACTACCCGTTGCAGGCGGTCTATCGCGCGATTGGCTACTTCGGCAGCGAGATCCCTGGCGTTCCATTTGACGACAAGTATGGCGTGATCAAGAACGATGGCGGCCGCGTGGTCGACGAGCACGGCAAGCGCGTGACCGGCCTCTATGCAACCGGTTGGATCAAGCGTGGCCCGGTTGGCCTTATCGGTCACACCAAGAGCGATGCTCTAGAGACCGTCGAGAACCTAGTTGCCGATGTTGACAACCTGGTTGACCC
>JAGNYY010000090.1 GCA_017984715.1 Rhodoluna sp. | reverse complement strand
TGTGCGGTGGTCGCAATCGCGCGCTTCTTGCCGCCGGCTACTAACCAGAGTTGCTTATCGACGGTCTTGATGAAACGACCGAGTTGAGTGGTTGATCGCAGCAGTTGTGCGCAGGTAAGTGGGTCAAGAGCCGTGATTGCGCCAGGGTAAGCCGAGGCATCCACCGGGTGAACAGTCAAGAATTTGCCTGCGATAGGAATCAGAACCTCAGCCTCACAACTGAACTTCATGCCGTCTGCATTCGCCTTCTTGTTGTAAGCCTTTAGGTACTCCGGCTTCAGAACGCGAGGCTTGGTCAACCCCAGGGTCTTAGCTTGGGTTGCCGTTGAAACAACCAACGCTCGGTTGAAACCATCAATCAGATAGGTGGTCGCCGCATTATTGGCCTTGACGAAGGCCCCAGGTGCGATGACCGCATCAGCAAGTGCGATCTGTTCAAACGCTGAGACCGGCAAGGTCTCAATCGCGGTGTTAGTCAAACCAAACTTCAAACGATCGGCCGCCGAAATGGTCAACCTTCTCTGGGCAGAGCGAACCAGATAAACCATCGCATCATCGGCACTCTTCGCCAACATCGGTGCCGTCAGTGACGCCTCGGCGGAGTTTGGAATGACATCGAAGATTGGGTCAGCGATCGCCGGGGCAACCAGAGCAATCGCCTCGACATTCTCGATCTTGCGCTTGCCGGTTGGCCCGAGCAAGTATGCCTGGCCGCCAGAGTTAGACGAGATTGTTCGAACCGGAGTCAACGAGTTGATAACCGAAACACCTTCGGTTGAAAGTGTTCCGGTGCTGGCACCAAACCATTGACTGAAGTCGATGTCCTTGGCCGTGCCGGCGTTGATGTCGAAGTACTTACCGGCGACAATCAGTGCCTTGCCACCCGTGGTCCGGTTGGTCACTAACGAATTGTTCTTGGCAATTGGTTCACCCCAAGGCAGGGCTTTGAATGCCTTGACCGGAACATTGCTTAGCGCTGGAAGAGCAAGGCCAGCCGCCTGAATCGAGGCCTGATCGAGGATTTCGCGCTTGAGACCATCCTTGATCAAATAGGTCGACGAACCATCGCCCGGAACATAGGTGGTCATCGAACCGCCATTGGCGAATGCTGCCAGCTGGGATGCGGTGAGTTGAACGGCCTTGGCACAGTCAAGCGCGAATTGGGCAACCAGATCACAACTGCTGAAAGTGTATTTTTTGCCACCCTCAACGAAGTAATACTGGCCCGTCACAGATTTCACGACTCGACTCAACTCGCCCGAATCAACGAAGGTGTTCAGGTAATCTTGCGAGATTGTTCCGATAGGGCCAAGCGGAGAAATTGCGGCCAGTAGGTCTGGGTCAGTGACCAAATATTTGTTGTTGTCGACGATCAAATAGGTGCCGCTGGTTGCACTCTTGAGCAAGAAGCCGCCGCCGATTGTGCTGCCAAACCAGTCGGTGTAGAAGCGCCAGAAATTGCGGTTTCCGTAGGCGCTGCATGAGTCGCCGGTGCCATACAAGTTCTTCATGGCTGCATCGTTTGGCGTGTATGGGGTGTAGTAGTAGAGAGCCGTGGTTGCCACGCTCTTGATGAGAACCGGCTTGGTTCCGCAACTAGCGTTTGGGTTGTAGCGAACGTTCGAAGTTCGCCCAACCTTCATATAGGTAAACGAGCCTCGAGCATCGCCGTACCACTGCAGTTGGCCGGCGGCCTTATACAGCTGGTTGAACAGGCCAGAGTGAACCTTGCCACAAATTGCCGGGTCAGAGTCAGGGCAGCCAAAACCCATGGCCGCTTTATACATGTACGGGGTCGGGTTCACCGACTGAATCAGGCCCTGCTCTTTCTGCAGAGTGACCAGAAGAACCTTCGGGTTGATGCTGCAGGCCTTGGCAACCTCAAAAATAATCTGGGCCGCAGTCTGAGCCGGCTTCGCGCTCATTGGCAGACACTTGCCATCCTCGCCCGGCTTGTCGACGATGTCGTCAACGTAATTCTTTAGGCAGGTCGGCGAACCGGCCTTGGCCTTGCAAGTTGGAACCTTGCTCTCTAGGAATCGTTGAATATCTGCGACCTTCATGGTGCCGAAGTCGTAGAAAACGCTGTCGCTAATTATTAGGCCAGGGTCAAATCTAGAGGCATCGGCAGCCGAAGCCGGTGGCGCTACTACATCCAGTGCGGTCACGCCAATAAAGGCCAGCAGCACCGAAGCCGCAAGCCCAATCAGCTTGTTCAGACCGCGAAGAATCAAGGAACGACTACTCCAACCGCGGTCGAAGTGCCCGTGTGAGTTGGTGAGTCATAGGTCATTGTGATTAGCCCGGCACCCTTTGGCAGCCCGGCGAGTGACAGCTCGAGTGGGTGACACTGAGTGCTACTCACGTTGGCTTCGGCCTTGCCGGTGACGGTCTTGGTCTTTCCTGCCCCGATGAAGGTCAGCGTGCACAACCCGCCATCCTGGACGACATTGGCAACCGAGGCAACCGCATAAATCACACCAGCCGAGGTGTCGACACCTGAATCCAAGAACGAGATCTGGGCCTTGGCTTTTGCGGCACTCGGGCTGGCCGATGGGCTCGCCGATGCGCTGTCGCTCGGCGCCGCCGAGCTGCTGCTCGATGGCGAGGCCGGGTCACTTGGGTTCGCCGTGGTCTCCCAGTTTGGATACAGCAGTGCACAACCGGTCAGGCTTACTGCCACCAGTGACGCAGCAAGAGCAGTTGAGACTGCCGAGCGAATTGATTTCAACTTCATGCTGTTGCCTCTCCTAGAATTTTCAAGGTTTGTTCACGTGAACCATGCATCGCCGCCCAAACCACCTTGCGGAACTTGCCGCTGCTGGCCGCCCAGTCTTCACCGGTGGCTTCGCTCA
>JAGNYY010000089.1 GCA_017984715.1 Rhodoluna sp. | reverse complement strand
ACATCATCCTCGCCAGCAATCTCAAGAATTTGCTCGATTCGTTCGTTCTCGTTGTGCTCGTGCAAGCTAAAAAGACGTGCGTTCAACTTGATGCCGAGCGCATTTGCCAACTTGAGCAAGCTTCGGGTGTCTTCGGCGGCGATGAACTTCGATGAAATCAGGTGTTCGACCAGGCGCGGCGATGCATCGGAGAGGTTTCCGATGGGAGTCGCAGCGAGGATGAGCACGCTCTATTGTCTAGCATTAGGGCGTGATTGCTTTACTTAATCGAATGTTGGCCGACGAAAAAAGTCGCCGCCGATTGAGCTTGTCTGCGCCGTGGCTGGTCATTTTGCTAGCTGCCTTTTTCAGGCTTTGGAATCTCGGTTATCCGAACAAGTTGGTTTTCGACGAGACCTATTACGTCAAGGACGCCTGGACCCTTTGGCGAACCGGATCCGAAAAGGCTTGGCCTCAAGATGCGAACTCGGCGTTCGAATCTGGTCAGGTCAACGGGTTCTTGCCTGACCCAAGTTTTGTAGTTCACCCGCCACTTGGCAAATGGATCATGGGTTTTGGCATGTGGCTGTTTGGGCCTGAGAGCAGCTTCTCGTGGCGCATTAGCGTTGCCCTGCTGAGTATCGCAGCGGTCGGCTTGATCATGATGATTGCGAATATCCTGTTCCAGACTCATGTTTGGGCGTTGGCTGCCGGGTTCTTATTCGCGATCGACGGGCATGCGATTGTTCTTGGTCGCACCGGTTTGCTCGACAGCATTCTGATGTTCTTCGTTTTGCTAGCGTTCTACTTCTTGCTGCGGCATCTTCAAAGCCGAAAACTGGGCAAACCTACCTGGGCCCAGCCGTGGCTCTTAGCGGCGGGCGTCACGCTCGGCGCTGCTGCAGCCGTCAAGTGGTCGGGCTTGTATTTCCTGGCCGCTTTCGGCCTTTACGTTGCCCTGAGTGACGCAATCGAACGCCGACAAAAAGCCAAGGCTGGGCTCGAAGATGGAAAGCCTCTAAAGCTCAGCGAATGGCTTTTGCCGAGCGGTTTGCAGAGCCTAATCAGTTTTGCCCTAATGGTTCCAACCGCAATCGCAACCTACGTCTTGAGCTGGGCCGGCTGGCTCCTGACCACAGACGGCTACGACCGAAACTCACATGCAAACCCACTCATGGCGCTGTGGCAATATCACCTCGACGCCTACGGCTTCCACATCAACTTGCACACTCCTCACTCCTACGCTTCCAGCCCGCTCACCTGGCTGTTTGCCATTCGCCCAACCAGCTTCTTTTACGAGGGTTTGGCCGAGGGCGAGGGCGGTTGCATCTCAACTTCCGGCTGTTCGAGTGCAATCACAGCGTTGGGCAACCCGCTCATATGGCTTCCGGCTGCCGCTGCAGTTCTTTTGCTTACCTACCTATTCATCACAAGAAAGAGCAAGGTTGGTGGGCTGATTCTGCTCGGAATTGTTGGCGGCTATTTGCCCTGGCTGGCATTCCTAAACCGCACCGTTTTTCAGTTCTATGCAATCGCATTTTTGCCATGGATGATTCTTGCGCTGGTTTATGTGATTCGAATGTTTTTGCATACCCGCAACCAAGACCAGCTACCTAAAGCGGTTCGAATCGTCGGTGGCTATTTCGGCTTGGTTTTTGCGGTTAGCCTATTCTTCTTACCAATCTGGATCGGCACCTGGACACCTTATTGGTACTGGCACCTTCACATGTGGCTTCCGAGTTGGATCTAATAAATGAGTAGTTACGGCACGCTGTTCCGCACCCCCGGTTTCCTGCGGGTGATCTCATCGCAGCTCTATGCCCGCTTCCCGTTCGGAATGATGACTCTGGCATTCGTTCTGCACATCGAGCACGTTCACGACTCGTATGCGGTTGCAGGGCTAGCACTTGGCGCAGACACCATTGGTGCCGCTATCTCTGGCCCGGTTCTAGGGCGTCTACTTAGCCGTTTCGGCACCACCTGGGTCCTTCTAACCAGTGCCTCAATCGGAGCCGCCGCGATGCTTGGCATCGCGCTGCTTGATGCCAGCCCGGTCGGAATGGTTGCACTGGCTCTGGTCGTCGGCCTCACTTCTCCACCTATTCAGACTGCTGCTCGAACCATTTACCCGACGCTGGTCAAAAAGAAGGACCTAAACGCGGTCTATTCACTAGATGCCACATCGCAGGAGCTGATCTGGGTAATTGGCCCAGTGCTGGCGACCGTGTTGGCCGCTCAGGTAAACACCGTGTTCGTGGTCGTCTTAATGGCTGCTGTTCAAGTAACCGGCGCAATTTGGTTTTGTTCGAACCGAGAAGTTAGCCACGCGGTCATTCCAAGCCCAGAACGAAAAATGGGTGGAGTGCTTGGCAACAAGATTGTGCTCGCGACTGCGGTCTTGGGGTTGCTGCTCATCGGCGGTTTCAGCGGAGTTGAAGTGGGAACAGTTGCCGTGGTTTCGCATGATCTCGCGGGGTTAGTGATCGGAGCTCTATCTTTGGGCTCAATCGCCGGCGGCGTCTTCCTGGGCAACCGAGTGAAGTCTCGTTGGTCACTGACCTGGCTCCTCACTCTGGTTTTGGTTGGCTACGCACTGATTTGGATTGCCCCAGATAACGGGGTCTGGCTTGCGATTTGCCTATTCATCTCGGGCGTTGGCGTTGCACCATCTCTCGGCATCCTAGGCACGGCAATCGCCGGAAACCTGAAGCCTGGAGACGCCGCGGAAGCCAACGGATGGGCCAGCACCGGCCAACTCATGGGTTATTCGGCCGGAGCGGCACTTTCCGGAATCGCAATCGATTCAGTTTCGGAGAGCTCGGCCTTCTTGGTCTCGCTCGTGTTCGGTGTTGGCGCAGTGCTAGTCGCAATCATGGCCGTCGACATCATGTCACCA
>JAGNYY010000026.1:1912-9218 GCA_017984715.1 Rhodoluna sp. | reverse complement strand
GCGTGATCCCAAACCAGCGAACCGACTCCGGCCTGTGACATTCCCACCGGAATTCCGGTCAGCTCGACGAAGTTCTTTAGCTCTTGATTTGCGTCTGAATAGATCACTCCACCGCCGGCGATGATCATAGGGCGCTTGGCACCACGAATCGCTTTGGCAACCTCGGCCATTAGGCCGCGGTCTGGGCGCGGGCGACGAATGTGCCACTCGCGGTCCGCTAGGAATTCCTCCGGAACATCAATCTCTTCTGCCTGCACATCTTCTGGCAGCGAAATAGTCACAGCGCCAGTCTCTACCGGGTCGGTAAGAACGCGCATTGCACCGAGCAATGCCGAGAAGATCTGTTCTGGGCGGTTCACGCGGTCAAAGAAGCGTGACAACGGGCGGAAGGCGTCGTTTACGGTCATGCTTGCGTCATTTGGCTGCTCGAGCTGCTGCAAAACAGGGTCGGCGACTCGGTTTGCGAAAGTGTCAGAAGGCAGCAAAAGCACTGGAAGCCTGTTGGTGGTGGCCACGGCTGCCGCAGTCAGCATGTTCGCCGCACCCGGGCCCACCGAAGCGGCACAGGCATAGGTTGAACGGCGGCGTGTCATGCGAGAGAAAGCGATTGACTCGTGGCCCATCGCCTGTTCGTTCCTTGCCTGGTGAAAAGGCATCGCCGTTGGGTCGGTGACCGAAAGCTGCTTCAGAGCCTGGCCGATTCCGGCAACGTTGCCGTGGCCAAAAATGCCATACATGCCCTCGATAGTGCGAACACGGATGTCGCCATCGACGGTGTACTGGTGGGCCAGGAATTCAACAATTGCCTGACTAACTGACATTCTGCGAGTTGCCATTTTGATACTTTCTTGTTTTTAGGCGGTGTAAGGAAGTCTTGGGTCTGCGTCTTGGTGGTGCCAGGTTTCACGAATCCACGAGTGGTTCGGATCATCGGTGATGTTCCAGCTGCGGTCTGGGTCGGGGCCGGCCATTACGTTGAAGAAGTAAAGGTCGTAACCTGGCGCCGCCATCGCCGGACCATGCCAACCGTGAGGTACCAAACCGACATCGCCCGAACGGACTTCCTCGAGGAGCTCGTATGGTCGCTCATCCGATGCGTAACCACGCAAGTATCCGACGGCGTCTGAAAGAACCGGTGGCGTAACACCGCGCGTGACCGCGGTTTCGAAGTAATAAATCTCTTCTAGGTTTGATTCGACTCCAGGGATGTAAACATCATGCTTGTGGGCCGGGACACCAGACCAGTTGCCGGCCGGAACAATTACCTCAACCACGATGAAACGATCGGCATCCAGGTGCTCTGGCACGCCAAAGTTGTGCACCTGGCGACTCTCGCGACCCGCACCACGCACCAAAACCGGCACGTCGGCTGCCTTCATGTATTTCACCGGTTTCGAGTTCTTGGCAGGAGCCTCACCGATGGAAACTCGCCCATCGCCCGAAACCCTAATCTCGGTGTCAACCGGTAGGTAGATCAGGTCTGAAGGGCCGTGAAATACCGATTCTCGGCCATTCAGGAACTGACTTTTGAACTCCGACTCCCCCGCGGAGCGATACTCCACGGTCACCCCTTTGCCCTCTAGAGGGAAGATGATTCGCTCCAGATTGTCAGCCGGGATGTGAAAGTGGCGGCCTTCGCCAAGGGTTCCAACGCGCAGACCGGTGTGCTGCCAGCCCTCGATTGAAGAGTCGACGAGCACATCCCAACCATCCTGGCTGAGTTCACCGTTCTTGAAAAACCACGTCATTGGAGTCGCTGCCTTTTGCCTAGTCGTTTCCTCGGAGCTTAGTTCTGAGGGAATCCTAGGTTAATGCCGCCGTGGCTTGGGTCTAGCCAGCGGCTGGTGATTGCCTTGCCACGGGTGAAGAAGTGAACGCCCTCGACACCGTGTGCCTTGGTGTCACCGAATAGCGAGTTCTTCCAACCACCGAATGAGTAGTAAGCAACTGGAACCGGGATAGGCACGTTGATGCCAATCATGCCGACTTCGATTTCGTTCTGGAAGCGGCGAGCTGCTCCACCATCATTGGTGAAAATCGCAGTTCCGTTGCCAAACGCACCCGAGTTGATGAGCTGAACGCCCTCTTCATAGGTGTTGACACGCACGATTGAAAGCACTGGGCCAAAGATCTCTTCGGTGTAAACCTTCGATGAAGTCGAAACTTTGTCGATCAGGGTTGGGCCAAGCCAGAAGCCGTTTGCGTCGCCGTCAACTTCGATGCCGCGACCGTCAACGACGACATCGGCACCATCCTGCTCGGCGATTTCGATGTAAGACGCAACCTTGTCACGGTGAACCTTGGTGACCAACGGGCCCATGTCGCAGTTGCGACGGCCATCGCCGATCTTCAGGGTGTTCATACGGGTGACAATCTTCTCGATTAGGTCATCGGCAACTGGCTCAACAGCGACGACTACCGAGATTGCCATACAACGCTCACCGGCAGAGCCGAAGCCTGCGTTGATTGCCGAGTCGGCCACTAGGTCTAGGTCGGCGTCAGGCAAAACCAGCATGTGGTTCTTAGCGCCACCAAGAGCCTGAACGCGCTTGCCGTGCTTTGAACCGGTCTCGTAAACATACTGAGCGATTGGTGTTGAACCAACGAATGAGATTGCCTTGACCTCTGGGTGGGTTAGCAAGCCGTCAACCGACTCTTTGTCACCGTTCAGAACGTTGAAAACACCATCAGGTAGGCCGGCTTCCTTGAGAAGCTTTGCCATCCAGATTGCTGCAGTTGGGTCCTTCTCAGAAGGCTTCAAGATGACGGTGTTGCCGGCAGCTAGAGCGATTGGGAAGAACCACATTGGAACCATGGCCGGGAAGTTGAATGGGCTGATGATGCCAACCACTCCGAGTGCCTGGCGGGTTGAGTAAACGTCAACGCCGGTCGACACGTTCTCGCTGTAGAAGCCCTTCAGCAGGTGAGGCATACCGGTCGCGAACTCGACGACTTCCTGACCGCGGGTGATTTCACCGAGTGCGTCAGATAGCACCTTGCCGTGCTCGCTGGTGATGATTTCAGCAAGTTCAGGCTTCTTGCGGTTTAGCAACTCGCGGAAGTTGAACATGATCGCCTGGCGCTTGGCCAGTGAAAGGTCGCGCCATGCTGGGAAGGCCTTGCTAGCTGAGTCGATTACGCGCTCAATCTCGCTCTGGTTTGCCAGAGCAACATGCTTGGTGACAACACCAAGCGCTGGGTCATAAACATCTGCCACGCGGCCAGAGTTGCTAACAACTTCGGCGTTATCGATCCAGTGGCCAACTACAGGTAGGTTGCTGCTCATAATTTTTTCCTTTGTCTAAATCTTTAGCCGTGAACTAGCTTCACTGCGGTGTCGATGGCAGCTGAAACGTTGCCATCCTGTGGGTATAGAAGGCTGCGACCAACAACAAGGCCGCGAACGCCAGGTAGTTCTAGGGCCTTGCCCCAGGATGCGTAAATCTCGCTCGGGTCTCCGACCGGGTCTCCGCCTAGCAACAGTGTCGGCATGGTGGTTGCTTCCATCACGCGCGCCATGTTTTCAACAACTGGCAACTTCATCCAGGTATATGCCGATGAGTTGCCGAGCCCGTTTGCAATGTTGATCGAATCGATAACCGCATCGGTGCTCAGGTCGTTCTTGATCTTGCCGTCAACCCACTCGCTCATGAATGGTTCGAGCATGATTGGCAACTTTGCCGCCGCAGCCTGGCTAACTGCCTCGTAGCTGTATGACAGCATGTTCGCGGTTCCAGCGTCGCCAAGGTTCACTCGGTTCAGCATCTTGGCAAAATCGAGCTTGTCGCGAACGATTCCGTTCACGTCATAACCGGTGATGCGGTCGTCCATCTCGAAAGAGGCGCCGCGAAGCCCACCGCGATTGAGTGAACCAACCACGATCTTGCCCTCGAGGCAACCGAGCAGCGCTAGGTCATCGATGATGTCTGGAGTGCCAAGCACGCCATCCACCCCAGGGCGCGAAAGAGCAGTTGCGAGTCGCTCGATTAGGTCATAGCGGTTTGCCATGGCGCGCGGGTTATCGCGAACAGCAACCGCGTTTCGGGCCGGGTGATCGGCAGCAACGATGAACAGACGCCCATCGCCCTGAATCACATCTCGACGAGAACGCGACGCATAGATTTCAGCCAACTTCTCAGGGTGGGCGGCGCGAGTCTCGCGAAGCCTTGCGAAATCAAGAGTCATTACTTCATCCCCTTCAAGATTTCTTCAACTTCTTCGAAGGTTGGCATCGCAGTAGAGCACTCGAGACGGCTGGCCACGATAGCACCAGCTACGTTGGCGAACTTGAGAATGCGCTCAAGCGGCCACTCTTGCAGTAGGCCATAGCAGAATGCTCCACCGAAGCTGTCGCCGGCACCAAGGCCGTTGATCACATCGACGAAGTAAGGCGGAACCTCGACGGTTTCGGTTCGAGTCTTGGCGAGAACACCCTTTGGCCCCTGCTTGACCACAGCAAGCTCAAGACCGCGCTCTAGCAAAGCGTCTGCGGCACGCATCGGCTCGGTTTCGCCGACTGCAACCTGGCACTCTTCCTTATTGCCGATGGCAATCGTCACCTTTTCAAGTGCGCGAGAAACCTGCTCGGTTGCCAGCTCCGGAGAACTCCAGAACATTGGGCGATAGTCGAGGTCAAGGATGGTGTGATCCTTTCGACCGCGAGCATCCCAGGCAACGTGGTGCGCGGTGCGGCTCGGCTCTTGGCTAAGGCCGGTTACGGTCGACCAATAAACCTTCGCGTGAAGAATTGCATCGAGATCAAGCTCGTGCTGGTTGATGACTAGGTCTGGAGCCTTTGGCTCACGGTAGAAGTAGAGCGGGAAGTCATCTGGCGGGAAGATCTCGCAGAAGACCACCGGGGTAGGCAACCCGTCAACCGGGGTTACGAACTCGTCGCTAACACCTAGTCGACGCAACTCTTTGTGGATGTAGTTTCCGAAAGGGTCGTTTCCGGTGCGCGTAATAACGGCAGACTTCAGCCCATACTTGGCCGCTGCGACTGCAACGTTAGTGGCACTGCCACCGAGGAACTTGCCGAACGAGGTCACGTCTTCGAGACCCACGCCAACCTGAAGTGGATAGATGTCAACACCGACACGACCAATGGTGATCACGTCGAATGGAGCGGTACGGTTTGTCATACTTTGTCCTAACATACTTACAAACAAACTCTATAACCCAAGTTTGTTAGATGCAAGCCAGTCAGGGCTTCTCGGCGTTTCGTTACCTAAACGGTAAAAAAGTGCCAGCCGAGCCACCACCAGACCACCACAATGGCGATTCTGGTGTTGCGATGATGCATGAGTCGAGCGATCAAGTCGCCGAAGGGCGCGACGATGTCTGGGCGAAGCCTGCCAAGCAGCCAGAGCACAATTCCAGCTGCAATGACTGCCAAGTACTCCCACTCAGGAATGGAAAGATTCACTTCTTCCTCCAGAGTTGCAATAGGCCGACGCCGATGAGCATCCAGACGGCCAAGAATATTCCGCGCCCGTATGGCGATTCGAGGACCGGGTTGACGATTATCGAAATGGTTGGGTAGGTCTCGTCATCTTTGAAGGCGCTTGCCCAGATGTATGCAAATAGTTCACTGACGCACATCAAGACAGCCAGGGTGAGCCACAGCCATCGAGTTCGATTCATCACTGGGTTGGAAGACGGCTTCGGGCCGTGATCTCGGTAGTAGACCATGGTGAGCGCAATCGGAGCAAGGGCAAGCAAAAGCGTGACGTCTTGCCAACCGCCGCGTTCGGAGAAAAACAAAACCGAGGATGCGACAGCAATCACCAAAATCACCGGGAAAACACCAGTCTTCGGCCGCTCGGGCATCGACCACTTGAGCCACTTTTTCCAGTCGGCGACCAGCAGCAGGGAACCAACTGAAAAAATCACCGCGTCTACGTAGGAACCTCGCATGACGTGAAAAATAGCGACGTAAATCATTGGTGGTAACCAAGGATTCATTCCGGCTAGAAGTCGCTTCACAGCCCAAGCCTAAAGCCAAACTAAACTGATGTGATGCTTAGCGTTAGCGTGGTCATCTTGACCCAGGGAACCCGAAACCAAGATCTGCACCACATCTGGGCGGATGTTCTCGGTCAGAGCATCACACCAAAAAACATCGTCACAGTAATCAACTGCGAGTCTGTTGATTTGGGCAAGGTTCCAGCGGGCATCAAGGTAGTCGAAACCGGCGTGAATCTAGGCATCCCGGCTGGCCGTAACTATGGCGTTCGCGGCCTTGCAGCAACCGCCGGCCTCGAATCTGATTTGATTCTGTTCATCGACGACGACGCCTACATCCTGGGTTCAGATTTCATCGAACGCGCGATCAAGATTTTCGAGGCAAATGCCAAGCTGGGGCTCGTGCAGCCGAAGGTTGTCACTCGCATCGGGCAGAGCGACGAAACCGAAGAGTCTGGCCCTCGCTATTGGATTCCTCGTGCCGACAAGACTCCAACCATGGAGTCGTTCCCAGCCTTCTCTGTTTGGGAAGGCGCGACAGTCATTCGCTGGCAGGCATTCATCCAGGCAAACGGCTGGGCCGAGCCGATCTTCTATGCCCATGAAGGAACCGACCTAGCTTGGCGCGTTTGGAACTCGGGCTTCGAGACCCGCTATGAGCCTCGCCTGGTGGTGAGCCACCCTCCGGTTGGCCCAGAGCGCCACGATAAAAGCATCTGGTTCGGCATGCGCAACAAGGTGGTTATGGCTCGCCGAAACCTGCCGGTGCCGTTCCTCGTTATTTATCCGCTGGCTTGGTTTGCGCTCGACTTCGTCAAAATTATGATCGGCAAGATTCCTCACCCATCGGGAAAGTATGCGATTAAGACTCAGCTTCCTGAGCTATTCAAGGGGCTGTTTGCCGGAATGCGCATGGATCTAAGTGACCAGGGTTACGTTTTTGACCAGGCTGCGGTTCGCCGCAAGTTGTCTTGGAAGACCATCGCCGTCATGATCAAACACGGTCGCCCGCCGATCGTGTAGCGAACGCCTTTTAGAAAGCCTGCGCCAAACGCACTTCGATGAGACGCTTCACCAGCGCTGGGTCCAACGGTTTATCGAGAGCGAAGTGCAATGCGCCATCGGTGGTCACGTAATCTGCAACTTCATCAGGAATCGCCTTGAAGACCTGCCCGCTGAACGGGAAGTAAGAGTTGTGCTTCTTGTATGGCGCGAAGCCCGCAATGCCCTTGCCGTTCACCTTGAAGCAGGGCACCTGGTATGAAATCGTTTCGACAGCATCTGGGATTAACTCAAGGATGGTTTTTCGGAGTTCCAGTAGCGCCGAACGCTGGGGTTCAGA
>JAGNYY010000026.1:0-1812 GCA_017984715.1 Rhodoluna sp. | reverse complement strand
ACCTGGTAGTTCAGGCCACCCATTAGGTTGTCTTTCAACCAGCTGCCACGGATGTTGCGGCTCGTCAAAACCTGACGAGAGAAGAAGTCGAGTTTGGCATCCTTTGGCACAAGCGGCATGCCCTTGTGATTTGGCGCGAAAGCCGCACCCATGAAGAAACCGAAAATCATCATCTGGAACAACCAGAGAGCAATCGCCCAAAGCCAGCCGAACATGAAACCCATTGCCACGTATGGCGCTGCCTGACGAACAGACATGAGCCCGAATTCGAGCAATCGGGTCTTCAGTGGCTTTTCTTTGCGGACCAAGCCGGCAAATGAATCAAGCAAAAGGTCGAAACCGGTTAGGAACAAGAGGAACGGGAACAGGTAACCCTGACGTTCGCTAAGCCAGCGCTCAAGACCCTTCTTCTGGTTGCGAGATTCTGGGGTGAAACTCAGAATGCGAATCGCGATATCTGGGTCGGCATCAATCTGGTTTGGCACTTTGTGGTGCTGGTTGTGCTTCTTCATCCAGAAGCCATAGCTCAGGCCAGCAAAAAGGTTGGCAAGAACGAGACCTAGTGCATCGTTTGCCTTGTTGCCGCGGAAAACCTGACGGTGGGCAGCTTCGTGGGCGATGAAGCCATACTGGGCCGAAAGGATGCCGAGTAGGCCAGCAACACCGAAACCAGCGATGATCCAAACCGGGTTGTCATTGAATGCTTGACCGATGAAAGCACCGGCAGTCCATAGACCCGACGCCAGCACCGAAATAACGGCAAGGCGGATCATGTAAAAACTTGGCTTTTTCTTCATCAAGCCAGCGGCCTTGACTCGCGTCAGCACCTCATTGAAATTCGTAACGCCTTTGGTGCCTACAGCAATGCTCATGCTCTAAGACTAGGCGGGCTGGGCAGCATAAGAGCCCGATTCAAGGGCGATTCACAGACTGGTTTCAACTATTCGATAAAGGCTGAGGCAAGCTCGGCAAAAACATCCTCGATTAGTTCGTCGATATAGCCGCGCGCGACCGGGGTTTTGGCGTCATGCACCATCAAAATTGCCGCATCTCGAAGCTCTTGAAGCGAGCCGCCTTCGGTTTCGAGTTCACGATTGCGCGAGACGAAGTGCAGCTCCAGCGAGATCAACAGGTTGCGCAAATAGTACTTCTGCTGCAGCTCGCTGAGCGGCTGCTTGTCGAGCGCGCCTAGCTGAAGTTCGAAGCTTTCTTTTGCGTTCCAGACATAGTCAGCAGGGAACTTGCCGCTTTCAAACATCAGTTATTCGCCAGGTAGTCGGCCAGCGACTGGAAGTAGCTCTGCATACCTACCGTGGTCGCTTCAATCTGCTCGGCAGGCATTTCGCCAAACTGAGAAAACTTGACCCACGAGTTGTCGCCGCGTGATTCAAACTCCAGAACCACCTTGTGGTGAGGTGCGTTTTCGTCTAGCGCGAGCCACTCATCCTTGTCTTGGGTGTAAGACATGGTGTGCTCGAGGCGCTCAAGTGGCGTCACGTGCTTGTACCAACCGAAGAAATAGGCCACGAATTCGAAGGCCGGCACATCTACCGCCACGGTCCAGAGGCCGCCTTCAACCGGCACCGAAGTGACGGTGCCAGGCACAACCTCTAGGTCGGTCGGGTGGTACCACTGCTCAAGTTCGCTCGCGGTGGTCCAGGCTTGCCAGAGGCGCTCGATGGCTACCGGGTATTCGCGGTCTACCGAATAGAGAAATTCGTGCTTCATGAATGACTCCTAAACGTTGAAGCGGAATTCGACTACGTCGCCATCCTTCATGACGTAGTCCTTGCCTTCCATGCGAACCTTGCC
>JAGNYY010000088.1 GCA_017984715.1 Rhodoluna sp. | reverse complement strand
GTGACCACAACACCAACAAGTTCGGCATCTACACCCGCTGGATTGAGACCGAGTTCGTCAACGACATCCCAGCCTGGTCTGGCGTTGCCGAGATTGCTGGCGAGCCAGCCGAACGTAACAACGTTGTTGTCGAGGTCGATGGCAAGCGAGTTGAGGTTTCTCTACCTAAGCGTCTGCTATCCGGTGGCGCAGCCGCTGGCCCAATCGCCCATGCTCCAAAGCGTGCATCGCACGGTTCTGCATCTGGCCCAACCTCAAGCGGAAACGCGGTGAAGGCCCCGATGCAGTCAACCGTGGTCAAGATCGCCGTTGCGGTTGGAGACACCGTTGCCGAAGGCGACCTAGTCATCGTGCTCGAAGCCATGAAGATGGAACAGCCGATGAACGCTCACAAGGCCGGAACCATCAAGTCAATCACTGCAGTGGTTGGTGAGACCGTTCCTGCCGGAACCGTTCTGCTCGAACTCGAGTAAACCTCTAAGTATGCGAAATGGCCGCCCACTGGGCGGCCATTTCTAATTAGAGCTTTAGTTGAGCGGGCTGTGCAGCGCACGAGCTGCATCACTGATTGAGCCCGATAGCGATGGGTACACGGTGAAGGTGCCGGCCAATTCATCCACGGTCAATCGGTTTTCAATTGCGATGGCGATCGAATAGATCAGGTCGGATGCGCGAGGCGCTGCGACAACGCCACCGATTACAGTTCCACCGGTTGAACAGATCAGCTTGATGAAACCTTCGGTTAGGCCCTGCATCTTGGCGCGAGGGTTGGTAGTTAGGTCGATCATCTCGACGAAGCCGTTGACCTTGCCCTCCTTGATGTCCTTTTCCATCCAACCGACCGAGGCAATCTCAGGCGAGGTGAAAACGTTCGAGGCCACGTTGCGAAGCTCGGTTGGCACTGCAACGTCACCCATGGTGTGGAAGACGGCTGTGCGGCCCTGCATTGCGCTAACCGAGGCTAGCGGCAAGAAGGTGGTGCAGTCACCAACGGCATAGACGTTGGCACGTGAGGTTCGAGCAACCTTGTTCACTTGAACGTGGCCAGACTCGGTCAAAACCACGCCGGCTTCTTCGAGACCTAGACCCTCGGTGTTCGGAATCGCACCAACCGCCATTAGACAGTGTGAACCCTTGATGACACTGCCGTCAGCCAAGGTCACCTCAACGCCAGAACCGGTGTTGACCACCTTGTCGGCGCGAGTGTTCGAGTGAATGTTGATGCCATTCCCGCGGAAAACGCGCTCGATCAAGTCGGCAGCATCCTGGTCGTTGCCAGGCAAAACTTTGTCTCGGCTAGAGATTAGTGAAACCTCGCTGCCGAGGCCACGGTAGGCCGAGGCGAACTCAGCTCCAGTGACACCTGAACCGACCACGATCATGTGCTCTGGCAATTCATCCAAGTTGTAAAGCTGGGTCCAGGTCAGAATTCGGTCACCATCTGGCTTGGCATCTGGCAGCTGACGCGGGTGGGCACCAACGGCGATGATGATGGTTTTCGCTTCCAGTTTCTCTGGCTGGCCACCATCGGATGGGGTGGCGATTACGTGGTGGTTGCCGTCCAGTTTTCCTGAACCGTGGATGACCCGAACGCCTTCTTTGACCAAGGTCTCGAGCATGTCCGATGAAGACTCTTCGGCAAGGTCAAGCAAACGACGGTTGACCTGAGCCAAGTCGATTTCAATCTTTGGCTTGACGGCCTGGCCGGCAAAAGAGAATTTCACACCCAGGGTAGTTGCGTGAGCAACGCGCTGAGCAGCCTCTGCGGTCGCGATCAAGGTCTTGGATGGCACCACATCGGTGAGCACCGCAGCGCCACCGATTCCGTTTCTTTCGATCAGGGTTACGTCTGCTCCGAGCTGGATGCCGGCTAGTGCCGCTTCGTATCCGCCAGGGCCGCCGCCGATGATAACAATGTGGTGCTTCTTAGTCTTGTCTGTGCTCACCCTTTTATTCTGCCAGTCGTAGACTCGACCTATGACAAATCCGTTTGACCTAGCCACCGAAGCCGCAGCAAAAATCGCCGAATTAACCGGCATCGAGAAGCACGACATCGCGCTAACTCTGGGCTCTGGGTGGGCCAAGGCCGCCGACCTCATCGGCGAAACCGTGGCCAGTATTGATGCCACTCAAATTCCTGGATTCCGCCCGCCGGCAGTGCCAGGTCACGTGGCAACCATCCGTTCAATCAAACTGCCAAACGGCAAGTATGCGCTGATTCTCGGCGCCCGAAGCCACTACTACGAGGGTCACGGCGTTCGTCAGGTTGCCCACGGTGTTCGCACCGCAGCCGCAACCGGCGCGAAGATCATGATTTTGACCAACGGTGCCGGAGGCATCAAAGAGACCTGGAAGCCGGGCACCCCGGTGCTAATCAGCGACCACATCAACCTCACCGCCGACAGCCCGCTCGAGGGCGCAAAGTTTGTCGACCTAACTGACCTTTACTCGAGCCGCCTGCGCGCGATTGCTCGCACCGTCGATGCATCGCTGGACGAAGGCGTCTATTGCCAGTTCCGTGGCCCACACTATGAAACCCCTGCCGAGGTTCAGATGGCCAAGCACATTGGCGGCCACATCGTTGGCATGTCAACCGCTCTAGAGGCAATCGCCGCCCGCGAAGCCGGCATGGAAATTCTCGGTCTATCACTGATCACCAACCTTGCAGCCGGAATCCAGAAGACTCCGTTAAGCCACGAAGAAGTCATCCAAGCCGGAAAAGACGCCGAACTGCGCATCAGCGGCCTATTGGCGGAGATTGTTTCGAAGCTATGAGCCAGAACCTCGCCGATCTAATCGCGGCAGCCAGCGCCTGGGCCGATCAAGACCCAGACCTTGAAACTCGCGCCGAGCTCGAAGAGCTGATCGACAAGCGCGATGTTGCCGCCTTGAGTTCACGTTTCGATGGTCGTCTCGAGTTTGGCACCGCCGGCTTACGCGGCGAACTGGGCG
>JAGNYY010000087.1 GCA_017984715.1 Rhodoluna sp. | reverse complement strand
CGCAACATCTTCTGGCCGGTGCCAAATGTCGACTCTGCTCTGGTCTACTTTGCCAAGCGTGCAGTGCCTCTAGGTGACGAGGCTCTTCGACTGGCAACCTTTGAGGTTGCCGATGCGGCCTTCGGTCAGCGACGCAAGACCCTGCGTCAGGCACTCTCCGTTTGGGCCGGTTCGGCAGCGGATGCCGAGAGAATTCTGCTTGCCGCCGGAATTAGCCCTCAGGCTCGTGGCGAAGAACTGGATGTTCACCAGTTTGTTGCGATTGCGAAGGCAAAATAATGGCTATTTTCCGACGCGGCCTGCCGCCAATCGACCCTCACATTGAAGCCGACAAGGTTGTCAAAGAAACCGGACACCAACGCGAAGAGTGGTTCAAGTTGCTCGATGAGCAGCAGGCATTCATCTGGACTACCAAGCAGATCGTTGCCTGGCTCAAGAAGCGCACCAAGCTCAACGATTGGTGGGCCGAGTCGATCGGCATCGCCTACGTTGAGGCGCGCGGTCTGGGTAAGACTTCACAGCAACCAACCGGTCGTTTCACCTTCACCATGAAGCGCGAATTCGATGTCGAGCTTTCGCGGCTCTTCACAGTCATCAACGATGTTCAGTCTTGGGCAGTTTTTGATCGCCCCCGAGTGCTGACCTCCAAGGGTGGCAAGATTTCGTTTGCCTTTGATGACAAGACTCGAGCCCACGTTCAGTTTGTCGTCAAGGATGGCGGCTCCATCGTGCTGCAGGTACAACACGAGCTGATTCCATCAGAGGCGGGCATTAAGCCGCGCGATCTCTATTGGCGCGAAGTGCTCAGCGGCGTTCAGCGTCGGTTAGAGGTTTAGTGTGCATTCGGTAACCGCCTCTGCGCCGGGCAAGACCAATCTCTTTTTTGCCGTTGGGCCGCTGCTTGAAGACGGCTTCCATGATGTTGCCAGTGTTTATTTGGCACTCGACCTTCGCGAAGATGTCACTGTTTCGTCGGCTGAAACCTGGTCGGTCACGGTGTCAGGCAACATTTCGGCCGAGCAAATCGCTTCGGTGCCAACCGGTGAAGGTAACCTCGTGGTTCATGCGGCCAAACACGTTGCAAAACTTGCCAATGTCTCGGGCCAACCAACGGCTTTCGCTATCGACAAGCACGTTCCCGTTGCCGGAGGAATGGGTGGTGGCTCGGCCGACGCAGCAGCAGCACTGCTCGCCGTGAATGCACTCTGGTGCACCGGGGTTGAGTCAAAACTTATTGAATCGGTCGAGCTCGGTGCCGATGTGCCATTCGCGTTGGCCGGCGGCATCGCAATCGGGCTCGGTCGTGGTGAGGTGCTGACCCAAATCGATTCTGTTCCTGAAATCAACCTTGTCCTGGTGACCAGCGACGAAGGCCTAAGCACCCCTGCTGTTTATAAGCGCTTGGATGAGCTTCGCGCCGCCCGAGGCGTCGATCCAACATTCGCTCCAGAGGCTGTTGTGCCCGAGGAACTCATCCGTGCCCTTCAAAGTGGAGACCAGACTGCGATTGCAGCCCTACTGCGCAACGACCTGCAAGAGGCTGCACTTGATCTTCGCCCAGACCTAAAGAAAACCATTGACGCTGGCATTGCCGCCGGAGCTCTCACCGGTTTTGTTTCGGGTTCTGGCCCGACAATCGCTTTCTTAGTTGCCGACA
Source organism: Rhodoluna sp. (assembly GCA_017984715.1). The sequence goes on along the minus strand of JAGNYY010000087.1, from coordinate 1,332 downwards.
CTGACAGTGCTGAATCACTAGCGCAAAAACTTCACATCCAGGGCTATCGCGCCTTGGCAGCGGCCGGCCCTGCGGTTGGCGCTTTTATTCGAGAAGAGAACTAATGGCACACCTGCTCGGCGCGGAATCTCTGACTCTCGAGTTTCCGACTAAAAAGGTTTTTGACAACATCACCGTTGGCGTTAACGAAGGCGACCGAATCGGAATCGTCGGTCGCAATGGCGATGGCAAGTCGACGCTCCTTAAGCTTCTAAACCGACGCCTGCAGCCGGATGAAGGTCGAATCACCCACCGCAACGGGCTAACCATCGGTTTGCTAGACCAGGCCGATGTGATTGACCCGGGGCAAACCATCGGTCAAGCAGTTGTCGGCGACATGCCTGAGCACGAGTGGGCCGGCAATGCCAAAATCCGCGACGTGATCGGTGGCCTGCTGAATGACCTCGACTGGCAGCAGCAGGTTGGTTCGCTTTCGGGTGGCCAACGTCGTCGTGTTGCGCTCGCCAAGTTGCTGGTTCAAGACCTCGACATCGTGATGCTTGACGAGCCGACCAACCACCTCGACATCGAGGGCGTTGCCTGGCTGGCCCGACACCTGAAATCTCGCTGGCCGGCAACCGGCGGCGGTCTGATTGTCGTAACCCACGACCGGTGGTTCCTCGACGAAGTCTGCAACCTCACCTGGGAGGTTCACGACGGCATCATCGAACCTTTCGAGGGTGGTTACGCCGCTTACATCTTGCAGCGCAACGAACGTGACCGCAGTGCTGCGGCTTCGGAGGCGCGACGTCAAAACCTGATGCGCAAAGAACTGGCCTGGCTTCGCCGTGGCGCACCGGCTCGAACCACCAAGCCGAAATTCCGCATGGATGCCGCCGCCGAACTAATCGCTAACGAACCAGAACCTCGCGACCGCGTGGCGTTATCCAAGTTGGCTACCCAGCGACTGGGCAAAGATGTCGTCGACGTTGAAGACATGAGCTATTCGGTCGGCGGTAAAGAGCTATTGCACGACGTCACCTGGCGTCTTGGCCCTGGCGATCGAGTCGGATTAGTTGGTGTCAATGGCGCTGGCAAGACCACGCTACTGAAACTCATCCAAGGCACTCTAGAGCCGACTGCCGGGCGCATCAAGCGCGGCAAGACCGTCAATATCGCGATTCTTAGCCAAGAGGTTCGTGAGCTGGATGAATTCCACGGCGAGCGCATTTTCAGCCTGATTGCCCGCGAGAAGTCGTTCTTCGTAGTTGATAAGAAAGAAGTTGGCATTGGCCAGCTCGTCGAGCAGCTCGGTTTCACCCAAGCGCAGCTGCAGACCCCGATTGAAGACCT
>JAGNYY010000086.1 GCA_017984715.1 Rhodoluna sp. | reverse complement strand
GCAAGACCACGCTCCGAGTTGGCCGCCTTGTCAAAGCGCATGGCCTAAAGGGAGCTTTCAAACTCGAACTATATACCGACAGTCCTGAGACTCGGTTCAAAACTGGCGCGGTCCTCGACCTGCAGGTTCCAGACACTTCTCCTTGGTTCGGCAAGACCGTAACCGTCAAGGAACTCCGCTATTACAACGCGCAGCCGGTTCTCTTTCTAGAGAACGTGGATGACCGCAATGCGGCCGAAACACTGATCAAGGCAATTCTGCTTGTCAACGCAGATGTCGAAATCCTTCCTGAAGAGCCAGACGCCTGGTATGACCACCAGCTAATCGGCCTTAAGGTCATCCGTGATGGTGTTCAAATCGGTGAAGTCATCCGTGTCGACCACCTTCCGGCCCAGGACTGCCTAGCAGTGAAGACCGAGACGGAAGAAGTTTTGCTTCCATTCATCAAGGCATTCGTGCCAACCGTAGACATCGACAAGGGTGAGGTAACCATTACCCCTCCAGGCGGTCTCTTCGAAGAGGTTGTCGAGGCCTAATCTTGCGCATTGATGCTATTTCGATTTTTCCGGAGTACTTCAAGGCTCTAGATATTTCCCTGCTGGGCAAAGCCCGCGAAAAAGAAATCATCGATCTTCGAGTGCACGATCTGCGCGATTTCACTCACGATAAGCACAAGACTGTCGACGACAGCCCGTATGGCGGCGGTGCTGGAATGCTCATGAAGCCCGAACCCTGGGGCGAGGCGTTTGATGAGATTCTCCCTGCCGATGGCAACGTAACTATTATTTTCACCTCTCCAGCCGGCGAACAGTTCAAGCAGGCAACTGCATACGAGCTGGCAAAAGAAGATCACATTGTTTTCGCATGTGGACGGTACGAGGGCATCGACCAGCGTGTAGTCGACTATGCGGCGGCCAAGGGTCGCGTTCGCTTGATTAGCCTCGGTGACTATGTCTTGAATGGTGGCGAAGTGGCTGCTATTGCGATGGTTGAGGCCATTGCGCGACTCATCCCAGGTGTAATCGGTAATGCCGAAAGCCTGGTCGAAGAATCACACTCGGATGGCTTGCTCGAATACCCTAGCTACACAAAACCGGCAGTTTGGCGTGATCTTGAGGTTCCTGATGTGTTGTTGAGCGGCAACCACGCCCTGATTGCTAAGTGGCGAAAAGACCAGCAGATTGACCGCACCAAACGCGTTCGGCCTGACTTATTGCCCGACTAGCGCAGAAGCGCTAGAATAAACAGGTTGTTCGCCTTGAATGCTCTGCCGCAGGGGAGTTAGGCATAAAGAACACAAATCATCAAACACTTACCCGTTGTTGACCTGCGCGCAGTAACAGAGATGGATTCAAAATGCACATTCTCGACTCAGTCGACGCAGCATCACTTCGTTCAGACATCCCAGCGTTCCGCGTTGGTGACACCGTGAACGTTCACGTAAACATCATTGAAGGTAACCGCAGCCGTGTCCAGGTTTTCAAGGGCATCGTTATCCGCCGTTCAGGCGAGTCAGTTCGCGAGACTTTCACCGTTCGCAAGGTTTCTTTCCAGGTCGGTGTTGAGCGTACCTTCCCGGTTCACTCACCAGTAATCGACAAGATTGAAGTTCTAACCCGCGGTGCAGTCCGTCGTGCGAAGCTTTACTTCCTACGCGACCTACGCGGCAAGAAGGCGAAGATCGCCGAAAAGCGCGACAACCACTAATCTGGCCTGTTTACACTTAAGCCATGACAAACCTTGGGCAGCTCCTAAGCCCGAATAGAAAAGCACCACGCCACCCCGGTTCCAAATGGAGTCGGTTCAAGAAAAACGTTTTCGTCTCTTTCTTGATCGATCTAGTTGTGATCGTTGGGTCGGCGTTGGTGCTTTCTCTTTTAATCAAGACATTCTTGATTCGTTCCTTTTTTGTTCCTTCGGGTTCGATGCTTGAGACACTGCAAATCGATGATCGAATCTTGGTGAACGAACTCGTTCCAAATCTGATTCCGATTCAACGCGGCGATGTTGTCGTGTTCAAGGACCCGGGTGGCTGGCTCGGAACAGTCTCAACCGAACCTCAAACTCCCGTTGCTGCAGTGACCGACTGGTTTTTGTCATCATTCGGGCTGACGGCACCAGACAGCAGCCAACACTTGGTTAAGCGCGTCATTGGTGTGGGCGGAGACCACGTCGTTTGCTGCGACGCTGACGGTAAACTCACCATCAATGGCAAGGCAATTAATGAGACCTACATCGCTCAGGACGCGAAGCCTTCGGATAAGACCTTCGACGTAGTTGTGCCAGAGGGTTCGATTTGGGTCATGGGCGATAACCGTCCGAACAGCGAAGACTCTCGTTTCCACGGAGACTTGCCGAGCAAGGGTTTCGTCGGCGAGCAATTCATTGTTGGCCGAGCTTTCGTGATCACCTGGCCGGTTGAGCACTGGATCTGGCTCGATAACTTCTCAGATGTCTTCAAAGACGTTCCCAACCCTTAGTCTCGAGCGCGAGCTGTGGGCTGAAGGTGCTCGATTCATAATCGGCATGGATGAGGTCGGTCGCGGAGCAATTGCTGGGCCAGTTGCCGTGGGTGTTGCACTGCTAGATTCTCGCGATGAGCGAGCCGAGCAGGCCTGGCCAAGCAACCTGAAAGATTCCAAGTTGCTAAGCGAAAAGGCTCGAAACGAGATTTTGGCTCCGGTTCAATCCTGGGTTTCGGGTTTCGCTGTGGGTATGGCCACTGCAAAAGAGATTGACAACAAGGGAATCGTTCAGGCGCTCGCCTTATCGGCCGGAAGGGCACTCGATGCGCTGCTCGAGGACGCATCTTTGAGACATGCTATTGCTCGCGATGGCGCAATCATCATCCTTGACGGTTCACACAACTGGCTTGGGGCTAAGGCTTCGGGCATCCCGGTGATTGTGCGCACCAAGGCAGACCGCGATTGCGTTTCTGTTGCGGCGGCTTCGGTGATTTCAAAAGTGCAACGCGACAACCTGATGATTGAGTTGGCCTCAGACCACCCCGAGTTCGG
>JAGNYY010000085.1 GCA_017984715.1 Rhodoluna sp. | reverse complement strand
TTGGTCGAAGCCGAGGCTCTTGTTTTGCTCAGTGACGTCGATGCGCTGTATGACATGCCTCCGACCAAGCCTGGTGCAAAGCGAATCGAAAGAGTTGCCTATGGCGCTGATCTGTCTAACGTTGAGGTTGGTGGCAGTAGTTCGGCAGTAGGCACCGGTGGGGCAGTGACCAAAGTGGGTGCAGCAAAGCTTGCCACTGCAGCCGGCGTAAGCGTGCTACTAACCAGCACTGATAACGTTTCGGCTGCCCTCGAGGGTCAAGCTGTTGGCACCTGGTTCGAGTCAGAATAGGCTGTAAATTATGGCAACCGCAATAGACAAAATCTCCCTGGCCAAAAGTGCTGCAAGTGCTCTGGCCCAGGCATCCACCGCTCAGAAAAATGCAGCGCTCGAGAACATTGCTCAACTGTTGCCAGTGCGGGCTTCAGAAATCATTTTGGCGAATGACCAGGACCTTGCGCGCGGTGTTGATAACAACATGACCGAGAGCCTTCAAGATCGACTTCGTCTCGATGAAACTCGCATCCAGGCCATCGCCGATGCAACTCGCAAAATCATTGGGCTACCTGACCCTATCGGCGATGTTGTCCGTGGCATGTCACTGCCTAATGCATTGAAGCTGACTCAGATTCGCGTGCCACTAGGCGTCATTGGTGTTATCTATGAAGCGCGCCCAAACGTCACTATCGATATTGCCGTTCTCGCGATCAAAAGTGGAAATGCCGTGGTTTTACGCGGCGGAAGCGCTGCGGAGCAGACCAACGCAGTATTGGTGAAGTTGCTTCAAGACGCCCTAGATCTTGCCGGAATCAACTCGGATGCGGTTCAGACCGTAGACGAGTTCGGGCGCGATGGCGGTGTCGAGATGATGCGAGCGGTTGGACTAATCGACGTCTTGATTCCTCGAGGCGGGGCTGGCCTGATCCAGCAGGTTGTTCAAGAGGCTAAGGTTCCAGTCATTCAAACCGGCGATGGCGTCGTGCATATCTTCATCGACGAAACAGCACGTCTTGATTGGGCGGTCGAAATCGCTCACAATGCAAAGGTGCAGCGCCCAAGCGTTTGCAATGCAGTTGAAACCCTTCTAATTCATGAGAACGCCGTCGATCGCGTTCTTCCGGCAGTGCTTGACCGCCTTGCCGAATCTGGCGTCACAATCCATGGCGACCAGGCAACCCAAGACAACTTCTTCGCAGCCGTCCCTGCAACTGATGAGTCTTGGGCAACCGAATATCACGACCTAGACATTTCAGTAAAGGTAGTTAAGAGCCTCGATGAGGCACTTGCGCACATCTCAAAGTATTCAACCAAGCACACCGAATCGATCATCACCGAGAACGTCGAAAACGCCGAGCGGTTCCTCAATGAAGTTGACTCATCAACCGTCATGGTTAACGCATCAACTCGTTTTACCGACGGTGGCGAATTCGGTTTCGGTGCGGAGGTCGGCATCTCTACCCAAAAGTTGCACGCGCGAGGCCCGATGGGTCTTTTAGAGTTAACCAGCACCAAGTGGTTGGTTCGTGGCTCGGGGCAGGTTCGCGCCTAGTTTGCGCGTTTTCTGGGTTATTCTTTAGTTAAGTTTTTAGGAGAAAAAATGATTTCAAGCATTCTTGCTTCAGCTGCAGAAGAAGTTCATGTCCAGTTGCCATTTCCAGCCATTTTCTTCGGCGTAATCGGCATGGGCGTCTTTATCCTTCTTGGTCTAATCACTTTCTCTTACCGTGACGTGGCTAACCGTCACGACCACAAGTCGAGCAACAACAGCTCACACCACTAAGCACAGCAAGCTTTCTAGCATGCGCAGGCTTGGGGTGATGGGCGGAACCTTCGACCCGATTCACAACGGTCACCTGGTGGCTGCAAGCGAAGTAGCCGCCGCTTTAAATCTCGACGAAGTTCTTTTTGTGCCAACTGGGCAACCTTGGCAGAAGGACGGGGTCACTCCTACCTCCGACCGTTACTTGATGGCAGAGATCGCCACCGCGGCCAATCCAAGATTTAAGGTCAGCACGGTTGACATTGACCGCAGCGGCCCGACTTACACCGTAGACACCCTTCGCGACCTGAAGGCTCTCTATTCTGATGCCGAGCTCTACTTCATCACCGGTGCAGATGCTGTCACAGCAATTGCCAGTTGGAAAGATTCTGACGAACTTTGGGGCTTGGCTCAATTCGTTGCTGTCACTCGCCCTGGGCATCAGCTGGATCTTCCTGAAGCCCCAGAAGGCGCGATTCAGGTCCTAGAAATTCCGGCTTTGGCTATTTCTTCAACTGACATTCGCAAGCGTGTTGAAACAGGAAAACCAATTTGGTATCTGGTGCCTGACGGCATAGTTCAGTTCATCGCAAAACATGGTCTTTACGGGGGAGGCAAATGAGCGAGTTTCAGAGTCGGCGCGAACTTCGTGAGGCTGAGCGTCAAGGTTTAGTTGCTAAGCCGGAACAGGTTTTTGACTTACCGACCGGTTCAATTCGCTTGCCAGAGGCGAGCGAGATGTTGACGCGCAAGCGCATTCGCGAAATGGAGCGACAAGGCCTGCTTGACCCGCTCACTGGCTCAGTCGCTGTGTCAGCTGCTTCAGAACCTTCAGAAGTCGACTCAAGGACGTATGACGAGGTGCTCGCTGAGACTGAGGAGCCAATCACCTCGAGCATCACCGCCGTTGTGCAGGATGCTCCTGCTCCTCAAACTCCGATTGCTCACACGCCGGTCGAACCAACAGATTTCTTTCACGACCTAGCCGTTGACCCAAGTGCGCGTAAACCTCGAGTCTGGCTAGTGGTTTCAGTCATTCTGCTGGTTTTGGGTGGCGCGGGCGCTGCAGCGTATATGCTTGGTATCTTCAAGTAAAACTAAGGATCTCGTGACTGCAACCCCTAAAGCCATCCAGGTAACCAACATCGCCGCCAACGCAGCAGCTGACAAGCTGGCTGAGAACTTGGTCGCTCTTGACGTAACCGCCGTTATGCCGCTTACCGATGTGTTCCTACTGGCTTCTGGCCGCACCGAGCGTCA
>JAGNYY010000084.1 GCA_017984715.1 Rhodoluna sp. | reverse complement strand
AATGTTCTGGTGCGAGGTGAAACTCACCGTGCCCTAGCAATTCTGGGTCGCGTGCGAACCATTATGAAGACCTGCGTTGGTCAACTCGACATCCTCGAGACCATGACGCCGCTGCAGTTCAACACCTTCCGTGGTCGCCTTCAGTCTTCGAGCGGGTTCCAGTCGGCTCAGTTCCGCGAGTTTGAAGCGGTTCTAGGCCGTCGCGACCAAGCCGGAGCAGGGGCAGACAAGCACTCGGGTATGGGCATGGCAGAACACCTGATTGCTGGCTCACCGGCGCGTGCTCGAGTCGAGGCTGCCATGAATAGACCAGCACTTTGGGACAGTGCGCTAACTTACCTCGCCGGCCGCGGGCACGCGATTCCAACTGACGCACTAAACCGCGATGTCACCGTTGGTTATGAGGCTCACGAGGGCGTTCAGGATGTTCTGCTCACGGTGCACCGCGAGGATCACGACGCCGCCGCAATTTGCGAGCGCCTGGTTGACTTGGACGAGGGCCTTCAAGAGTGGCGCTATCGTCACGTCAAGATGGTTGAGCGAACCATCGGCCACAAGATGGGTTCGGGCGGCTCCGCTGGCGTTGGCTATCTAGCCTCAACCCTGTTCCGACCGGTGTTCCCTGATCTCTGGGCTATTCGCTCTCGCTTCTAGAACCAACCCAAAAGCGGGCCGACCACATCGAGCACCAGCTTGAGGTTTAGCACCACGAGGGCCAATGAAATTGCGATGCCTAGGATGATGGTGCGCTTGGTGTTCACCAATTCGGCCATCAGCTTCTTCTTTGAGGTTAGATACACCAAAGGAACCAGCGCGAACGGCAAGCCGAACGACAACAACACCTGACTCAACAGCAACACGGCGGTTGGGCTAGTGGTGAACAGCATGATCAGAACGGCCGGAACAACTGTGATTGCCCTGCGAATCCAAGGTGAGATTCCGCGACGAATCATGCTGCCCATGACTTCCCCACCCGCATAAGCACCAACGGCCGAAGATGCCAGGCCACTGGCGAGCAAGGCGAGGGCAAACATGACCGCCAGAACAGGGCTAACGAACTCATTCAGGCGATAGAAAGTTTCATAAATTGGGTCGCCCGAGTTAGGTGCATCCTTGAACACGGTGGCACCAATTAGCAACAAACATAGGTTGACGAAGCCAGCGATTCCGAGTGCGATGGTGACGTCAACGCGAGTCACCCGAAGCAAACTGCGCCTTGCCGGAGTGCTCTCGACCACACCAAACTTGTCGCGCACAAATGCCGAGTGGCTGTAAATAGCGTGAGGCATCACGGTAGCGCCAAGCATTCCGAGCGTGACCAAGAGCTCACCTTGCGATTGGATGCGAGGGACCATTCCACTGAGGAACTCGGTCGGAGCGATTAGCCCGAAGTTTACGGCGGCAATGATTCCGGCCGAAGTGACCACGGTAAGACCGATGATGAATGCGGTGAAGAACCCACCGGCTCGATTTTGGCTAGCCAGAATGATCATCGACAAGACGGCCGTAACCACTGCACCAACCCCGAGAGGCAGACCAAACAAGATGTTTAGTGCCACGGCCCCACCGACCACTTCGGCAATTTCTGTGGCCAGGATGACTATCTCGGCCTGCAGCCAGTAGGCCAGGCGAGCGAACTTGGTCTTGAATCTTCCACTCAATACGCCGGTAAGGCTATCGCCGGTTCCGATGGCGAGCTTTGCCGCTAGGTATTGAACAAACCAAGCTGTCGCATTCGCGAGCAGAACCACCCAGACGAGCGAATAATTGAACATCGCCCCCGAAGCTAGGTTAGACGCGAAGTTGCCGGGGTCAAGGTATGCGACCCCGGCAACTAGCGCCGGACCAAGTTTGCCCAGATTTGGGCGAAGCGATGCTCTGTTAGAAATCCCAGTCGTCATCGCTGGTTGCCTCGTGCTTACCAATTACGTAAGACGAACCTGAGCCAGAGAAGAAGTCGTGGTTCTCATCTGCGTTTGGCGACAAAGCAGACAAGATCGCAGGGTTAACCTGTGAAACTTCACGTGGGAACAATGGGTCGAAACCTAGGTTCATCAGAGCCTTGTTCGCGTTGTAGTGCAAGAAGTGCTTCACGTCTTCGGTCAACCCTAGGCCGTCATACAAGTCGGCGGTGTAACGGATTTCGTTGTCGTAAAGCTCTAGAAGCAAGTCGTAGGTGTAAGCCTTGATTTCTTCGCGGCGCGCCTCGGTCTCCTGCTCCATTCCCTTTTGGAACTTGTAGCCGATGTAGTAACCGTGGATGGCTTCGTCACGAATGATTAGGCGGATTAGGTCAGCGGTGTTTGTCAACTTTGCTCGTGATGACCAGTACATAGGCAGGTAGAAGCCTGAGTAGAACAAGAATGACTCAAGCAGAGTTGAGGCAACCTTGCGCTTTAGCGGGTCGTCACCGCGGTAGTAACCAAGAACGATCTCGGCCTTCTTCTGAAGGTAAGGGTTCTCTTCTGACCAGCGGAAAGCCTGCTCGATTTCATCGGTTGAACAAAGGGTCGAGAAAATCGATGAGTAGCTCTTGGCGTGCACCGATTCCATGAACGAAATGTTGGTGTAAACCGCTTCTTCGTGCATGGTGACAGCGTCTGGAATCAGCGAGATTGCGCCGACGGTGCCCTGGATGGTGTCAAGCAGGGTCAGGCCGGTGAATGCACGCATGGTTACGAGCTGTTCTTCAGGGCGAAGAGTTGCCCACGACTGGATGTCGTTTGCCATTGGCACTTTTTCAGGCAGCCAGAAGTTTGAGGTCAGTCGGTTCCAAACTTCGAGGTCCATTGGGTCCTCGAGCTTGTTCCAGTTGACCGGGCGAGCGATCTTGTGCTTGGTTTCAGCCATTTTGATCTCCTTCTTTGCTTAGAGCATGCAGCTGACGCAGTCGGCAACTTCGGTGCCTTCTAGTGCCATCTGACGGATGCGAACGTAGTAAATGGTCTTGATGCCTGCGCGCCAAGCCTGGATCTGTGCCTTGTTAACATCGCGAGTGGTTGCGGTGTCCTTGAAGAACAAGGT
>JAGNYY010000025.1 GCA_017984715.1 Rhodoluna sp. | reverse complement strand
TCAACCGAACCTGGCCCGCCAGAGCCGTCGTTGTTCAGAGTGACCAAGTTGAGGCCGAAGTCCTTGGCGATTCCGGCAAGGATGTAGCGGTCGGTCGGGAAGTTCGATGCATCGATGATGATGGTCTTGCGACCCGGTCGAGCCTTGATGGCCGCCAAACACATCTGATAAAAATTGACCGAGGTGGTGTCTTGAACCAGGGTTTGACCTTCGGCTGCACCGAGAACCGATCGGCCAAGTAGGTTTCCGGCGGCCTGCGATTCGTCGATCCAGTGTGACCAACCGTCGACTAGTTCGCGACCCCATTCATTGGTCAGAAAATCGTTGACGCCACTAATCGCGGCCAGCGGCAGACGCCCTAGCGAGTTGCCGTCGAGGTAGCAAAGCTCAGGGTCGCTGATCTGAAACTGCGACTTGTATTTGGCTAGCGGGTCGCTAGCATCGAGAGCCTCGGCATACGAGCGTTCGGTTGGCAGAGCCATGGGGCACACCTTTCAACATTGAAATTCTTTTCTAAGAATACAAGTTAAACAAGCAGCTGTTGCTTGGCCAGTTTCTTATAGAGCGGGGTAGAAACCACCAGCTCGCTGTGGGTGCCAACACCGATTACCTTGCCGTGTTCCAGCACGATGATCTGATCGCTGTCGACCACGGTGGATAGTCGATGTGCAATGACAAGCAGAGTGCGGTTCTTGGCTACCGAATCAATCGCGTCGCGCATGCGCTGCTCATTCAAGCCATCAAGCGAAGAGGTTGATTCATCGAGCAACAGGATCGGAGGGGCAGATAGGAGCGCTCGAGCTATGGCCAACCGTTGGCGCTCGCCGCCAGAAAGCATGATTCCGTTCTCGCCTACCTCGGCATCGAGGCCGCGCTTATCGCGCTCTAGAACCTCGGTCAGGTTTACCTCGGCCAAAACGGCGGTTAGCTGCTCATCGGTGGCATCTGGCGAACCAATCATTAGGTTGGCTCGCAACGAACCCGCGAGCACCGGTGCGTCCTGCTCTACATAACCAATCTGTGAGCGAAGAGCACTGCGGCTAATAGATGTGACCGCCTGGCCATCGAGCAAAATCTGCCCGCTCGAAGGCTCATAGAAGCGTTCGATGAGCGAGAAGATTGTCGACTTACCAGACCCGGATGGGCCGACCAGCGCCACGCGCGAACCGCGGGGGATGGCAAACGAAACCTGGTCTAGAACTTCGCGGCTCTCAGGGTTTGGGTTGTCTTCAGAAACAGGAGGCGCCGCATAACCAAACGAAACCTTGTCGAACTCCAGCGCAGTGTCGTTCGCCGCAACCACCTTGGCCGCGTTGCGCGCTTCCGATTCGGTTTCTTCGAGGGGAACATCCAAGATTTCCTGAATTCGGGCGAGTGCACCAAGCCCAGACTGAACCGAGCTGTAAGCGCCAAAGGCTTGGCCAAGCGGGCGAATCATTTGGAACATCAGCAAAATGAAGGTGATCAGGCTGGCCACAGAGGTGGTGCCGGTTGCGACGCGATAGCCACCAACACCCAGAACCACGATGAATGCGCCGTTCATTGCTAGCCCGGCAATCGGGGTGATCATTGCATTGATGCGGGCAATCTTCACGCCCTGGTGGAATGCCTCACCGGCATCCTTGGAAATCGCCTTGCTCTCACGCTCTTCAGCCCGAGCGGCACGGATGGTGCGAACCGCAGAGAGTGCGCGGTCAACCGCTGCCGACATGTCGCCAACTCGCTGCTGTGCCTTGGTGGTTGCCGATCGAACCTGGCGTGCGGTGACCGAAATCGAAGCAATGGCAATCACAACCATTAGCAAAGTTAGGCCCAGAAGCAGCGGGTCAATGATGGCCATGGCAATCAGCGAGCCGACGAAAATCAAAATGCCGCCGACCGCGTCAACTAGACCCTGGGTTAGCACCGCGCGCAGCAGGGTGGTGTCAGAGCCAACTCTCGAAACCAGGTCGCCGGTGCGGCGCAGGTCATACTCGTGAATTGGCAACTTCAAAAGGCGATGGGCCAGTTTCTGTCGTGCAGACAGAACCACACCTTCACCGGCCTTGGCAAGCACGTAATACATGAACCCACCGGTGACTGCGCTGCCTAGGATCACGACAACAAGGATGAAGACCAGACCGCCTAGGTCGGCGCCTGATTGAACGGCGGTGATGACCTGACCGACGACCAAGGGTTGGGCCAGGCTGATTGCGGCACCCAGCACAGAGAGCGCCATCGCTATCCATAGCGCGCCTTTGTGTTCGAGCAGATATGGAACCAGCTGCGAGAATTTGGCCTTTGGCCCGTTGTCTTTCGGTGCTAAACCTCGACCGCGTCCGCGGCCACCCATCATGCTCATGCTCTGCTTAACTCGGTTCTTCTAGGTGAGGATTCCCAAAGATCGCTTCGTTCAACAGGTAGTTGATCTCCGGAAGCGCGAGGGCTTCGGTGTAGGCGGTGTTTTTTGAGAACCTATTGAAATCTACGCTCTTTAAGGCTGCCAGAGCCTGAGGGTGCAAAACTCTCAGAAACATCACGGTCGAGTTTGGTTTGCGCTCGAATTCGGTTCGCACTTTTCCGCAACCGAAACCAAAAATCGTCAGTGCAACGTCAGCGTCGACCGGGTCGCATTTCTGAATCACGCCCAGATCTTGAACCTTGACCAGTGGTCGAAGTTCAGAACGGCGCTGCCAAATCTGAAAGCAGGTGCTCAAACTGGTGCGCTTAGATAGGCGCTCGCCCGATTCATCGACATAGTCGACCAGGATGTCGTGATCGGCAACCAGGTGAAACCTGCGGTCGAGGCGGTTGATTACCGACCATTTGCGCCAGGACCTTGGCACGATGAAGCAGATGAATTCGCTGTGCTCTGCCGCCTTATTGAAAAACGGAATGCTGAGCGAGTTGTTTCGACCGAATGGCGGGTTTGAAATGGTCAGGGCATCTTTGGCTTTAATTTTTTGATGCAGAAAGTCGGCCCGCTTGACCAGCGAGTGTTTTGGCTCGATGTCGAATGACAAAAACTCTGTGACTCCACGATTCTGAGCCGCTTGGATGAATGCCCCGGTGCCGCCAGCCGGTTCAATTACCGTTCGTTTCGCAAGATCTGGGACCAGTTTTTCAACCTCGGCCATGAGGCGTTCGGCAAGGTCTGCCGGGGTGTAATACTGCTCTTTGCCGGTCACCCTGGTGTTGCCAAGCATCACGCGTGGAATCGCCGAGGATGGCTTGGTTGAGGGCATTTCTTAAGGCTAGTAGATTGGCGACTATGACTTCACAAGAAGAACAAACTCACATGATCATCGCCCGTGGGCTAACCAAGACCTACGGTGAGTTCACCGCCGTTGACGGCATCGACTTCGAGGTTCGTAAAGGTGAGGCGTTCGGGCTTTTGGGCCCTAACGGTGCCGGCAAATCGACCACTATGAAAATGATTGCTTCAGTGTCGAAGCGAACCGGTGGCGAACTGACCATCCTCGGTCTAGACCCTAACAAGCGCGGTCCTGAGATTCGCGCCCACCTGGGCGTCGTGCCACAGCAAGACAACCTCGACCGCGAGCTAAAGGTTCACGAGAACCTCTTCATCTATGGGCGCTTCTTTGGTCTGGGCCGCAAATTCTTGAAGAACAAGGTCGAGGAGTTGCTCGAGTTCGCGCAGCTAACCGAGAAGCGCAACGCTAAGGCTGAGGAGCTCTCCGGCGGTATGAAGCGCCGCCTGACGATTGCTCGCGGCTTGGTGAACGAGCCAGAAATCCTGATGCTCGATGAGCCAACTACCGGTCTCGACCCTCAGGCGCGTCACATTCTTTGGGACAGACTGTTCCGCTTGAAGGAGCAGGGCGTCACGCTGGTCATCACCACCCACTACATGGATGAAGCCGAGCAGCTTTGCGACCGACTTATCGTCATGGATAAGGGCAAGATCATGGCTGAGGGCAGCCCGGCCGACCTGATCAAGCGCTATGCGAGCAAAGAGGTTCTGGAAGTTCGCTTTGGTTCGAGCAAAAACCTTGAGATTGCCGACCAGATTTCCCACCTTGGCCACCGCACCGAAGTCTTGCCCGACCGCATTCTTATCTATTCGGAGAACGGCGAAGCAGACCTGCAAGAGATTTTGAAGCTCGGGCTCGAGCCGGTGACCTCATTGGTTCGTCGCAGTTCGCTCGAGGATGTGTTCTTGCGTCTAACCGGCAGAACCCTGGTCGAATAATGAGTGCCACCAATTCGATCGAGAAATCGGTTCATAATTCCGTGTGGCAGGGTTCGCTAAAACTCGTCAACGTTAGGCGGGCGCGCAACTGGGCTTGGATGTATGTGGCCGAGGCGCGGCTCAAAAACATGATGAAGTGGTGGGCCTCGATCACGGCCTTTGGCCTGGGAAACCCGGTGCTTTATCTGTTTTCGGTTGGCATCGGCATCGGCGCCTTGGTCGACGCCAATGGCGGCTCGGCGCAACTCGGTGGCGTCTCATACCTGACCTTCTTGGCCCCGGCGCTGTTGGCAAGTGCCGCAATTCAAGCCTTCCAGGATGAAACGTCGTTCCCGATCATGGAGGGCTTCGTCTGGAACAAGACCTTTTTTGCCATGAACGCCACCCTCGTTGCCGCCCGCGACATAGTCAATGGTGTTTTGGCCGCCGCCGTGGTTCGAACCGTCCTAACGGTCTTGATCTACGAGGGTGTTCTGTTAGCCTTCGGCGCCATCGCTTGGTCGGCCGTGCTTCCGATGTTTGTCTCCTCCCTCCTCACCGGCGCCGCTTTTGGTTGTGGGCTGATGGCAGTAGCGACGCACATCAAAGATGATGACGGATTCTTTGCGATTGTTGCCCGTTTTGTGATTGCCCCGATGATGTTGTTCTCGGGCACTTTTTATCCGCTTGAATCGATGCCAATCTACCTTCAGTGGGTGGGATGGATTTCTCCACTCTGGCACGGCACCGACCTGGGTAGAACCCTCAGTTATGGCAGCCCACAGGCGCCTTTCGTCACTGCGGCACACTGGCTCTATTTGGCAGCTTGGATCATCGTCGGGCTCGTCCTGAGCTACCGCCAGACCGCTAAGAGGTTGGCAGCATGAGCATGATTGGTTTCGCCGCAGACAGCGCGGTGGCAATCGCTGAACGTCGACAAAATAAGCTCGGTCGTTCGGTCTATTCGGGTCGCAGTCGCACTGCCCTCGAGCGCAACTTCATGGCTTTCCGCAGTTCGAACTGGATCATCGTGCTCTCCGGCTTCGTCGAACCACTTTTCTATCTAATGGCTTTTGGCTTCGGCATTGGCCAACTGATCGGTGGTGTCACCGATGGTGATGGAAATCCGGTGTCCTATGCCGCTTACATCGCGCCTGCATTGCTCGCTACCTCGGCGATGAACGGTGCCATCTATGACTCGACTTGGAACGTGTTCTTCAAAATGCACTTCGCCAAGCTTTACGAAACTATGCTGGCAACCTCGCTTGGGCCATTGGATGTGGCGATCGGTGAAATCGGCTGGGCCTTGTTGCGCGGTTTCGTCTACGCTCTTGGCTTCATGGCGGTAATGGCTCCGCTGGGTCTCATTCCTAGTTGGTGGGCGCTGCTAGCCATTCCCGGTGCGGTTTTGATTGCCTTTGGCTTTGCATCCTTTGGTATGGCCATCACTTCATACCTGAAGACTTTCCACCAAATGAACTGGATCAACTTCTTCATGTTGCCGATGTTCTTGTTCTCGGGAACCTTCTATCCCTTAGACATCTACCCGGCTTGGATTCAAACCCTGATTCAAGCGCTGCCGCTGTGGCACGCCATCGAACTAGAGCGCGCATTCATGCTCGGAAACCTTGGATGGGGGCTGCTCGGCCACGTGGTTTATTTCATGGTCATGATTGTGGCCGGGTTATTTTTCACGACGAAACGGCTCACATCGCTGTTTATAAAGTAGAGATTTGGCAAAAAACAAACCCCGCGGAACGCATCCGCGGGGTTTGTTTTTGAAATTTATTTAGGAAACGATTGGGCCAAGCACCGCGGTTGCCAAGGCAATCACGACGAGGGCGCCAATAGTCGGAACAGCCCACTTAGGAGCAGATTCCTTCTTCTGGTAGGTGTAACCGATGAAGAAGATGCCGGTGATGGCCAAGCCCTTGATTGACAGTGCAATCGAGTTCAGGTGCTCATCTGGCTCAGCAAGCGGCAGTAGACCAGCCATGATTAGGCCGGTGAGCAGAGCCAACCATGAACCGTGAAGGATTCCAGAGTTGACCTTGGCTCCAGTCTTGAAGTTCTTGGCTTCAGAGATGACTCCGCCGAAGATGACTCCAAAGGCTAATAGGTGTAGGACCAGGGTGATGTCGAGAGCTAGTTTCATGCCCTCAGTCTAGCCATGAGCACCGCAGCTTCAACTGCTTCGGCACCCTTGTCTTCTTTTGAACCCTCAAGGCCAGCGCGGTCAAGTGCCTGTTGCTCGGTGTTCACGGTCAACAAGCCAAAGCCCACTGGGATGCCGCTGTCGAGCTGAACTCGGTTTAGGCCGTCGGTCGCAGCCGAGCAAACATAATCGAAGTGCGGGGTGTCACCCTGAATCACAACTCCGAGAGCAATAACGACATCGGCTCCAGCATCGATCGCATACTGGGCACCGAGCGGAAGTTCGAAGGCGCCCGGCACTCGCCAGATTTCATACTCGCTGTTGCCTGCGGCCTGAAGCGCGCGCTCGGCTCCGGCCAAGAGGCCATCCGTGATTTGGGTGTGCCAGCTGGTCACGACAATCGCAACCTGCAGACCACTCGCATCGATTGCTAGTTTTGGGGCTCCCGCTCCGCTCATGCCTTTACCTCCGGAATGATGTGGCCCATGCGGGCACGCTTGGTTTCAAGATACTGCTTGTTTTGTGCTGCTTCGCCGACAATGATCGGCACGTATGAGTTGACCTTGATGCCTGCCTTGTTTAGGAAGTCGCTCTTGGCTGGGTTGTTGGTCATCAGGCGAACGCTGTTGACCCCTAGGTCGCGAAGAATTGAAACGGCTGCGCCATACTCGCGGTTTTCACTCGGCAGACCAAGGGCCAGGTTGGCATCCACGGTGTCTAGGCCGGTGTCCTGAAGGGCATAGGCCTTTAGCTTGTTGAGTAGACCGATTCCGCGGCCTTCTTGACCGCGAAGGTAAATCACAATTCCGCCCTTCGGGTCATTCGCAATCTGCTCTAGGGCGAAGTCGAGCTGGGGGCCGCACTCACACTTGAGTGAACCAAAAGCCTCGCCGGTGATGCACTCGGAGTGCATGCGAATCAGAACGTCGTCACCCGTCGGGTTTCCGGCGATGATGGCAACGTGGTCTGCGGTGGTGCGTGTGTCGTAATAGCCGCGCACGCGGAAGTCACCGTGGATGGTGGGCAGCTTGGCCTCGGCTTCGAAACGAATGCGGTCGTTTACGGTTTCCTCGGGGAAGTCATCCTGGGCTCGACGATAGGCAACGATTTGTTCGATGGTGATAACCGGAAGCCCCTCGCGAGCTCCGATTTCTTTTAGCTCTGGCAAGCGAGTCATTGAACCATCGGCCGAAACCATCTCGGCAATCACGCCCACCGGGGTTAGGCCAGCCAACTTCAAAAGATCGACGGTTGCTTCGGTGTGGCCCTGGCGAGCCAAAACTCCACCCTGGTGGGCGCGCAGTGGAATCACGTGGCCAGGTCTGATGAGCGACTCAGGAGTGCTAGTTGGGTCGGCAAGCACCTGCAGGGTGTGCGCGCGGTCGGCTGCTGAGATGCCCGTGGTCACGCCCGCTGCAGCATCAACCGAGACGGTGTACTGAGTGCGCAAGGTGTCTTGGTTGGCTAGGGTCATCAGCGGCAACTCGAGGTGATTAGCCATCTGCTCGGTCATCGGTGCACAGAGGTAACCCGAGGTGTTGCGAACAATCCAGGCAATCCACTCTTCGGTGGCAAACTCGGCCGCCATGATCGCGTCACCCTCGTTTTCGCGGTTCTCTGCGTCGGCGACCAGCACCGGCTTGCCCTCGCGCAGAGCGGTTAGGGCTTCTTCAACGGTGGAAAGTGCCATTAGATGTTCCTCGCTTCGAGCAAGCGCTCGATATGTTTTGCCATTACGTCGGCCTCAACGTTGACCTTGTCACCCGGCTGCTTGGTGCCGAGTGTGGTTAGAGCTAGTGTTTCCGGAATCAGGCTGAGGCCGATGAAGTCTTCGCCAACTTCATTGACAGTCAGTGAGACGCCATCGATGGTGATCGAGCCCTTGAGCACGACATACTTCATCAGTTGTTTTGGAATGCGAACCTGAAGCAGCTCCCAGTTTTCACTCGGGGTGCGGCTGATGATTTCGCCAAGACCATCGACGTGGCCTTGCACAACGTGACCACCGAATCGAGTTGCGGCCGTCATTGCGCGTTCGAGGTTGACCGGGTCGCCAACCTTGATGCCCGCAAGCGAGGTCAGGTTCAGGGTTTCCTGCATCACGTCTGCCGTGAAGGATGTTGCGTCGTGTTCGACCACGGTCAGGCAGGTTCCGCAGACGGCAATCGAATCTCCACGATTTGCATCAGAGACCACCAATGGCCCTTCGATGGTTAGACGCAGAGCGTCAGCCTGACGCTCGATGGCTTTGACGCGGCCTAGTTCTTCAACGATTCCGGTGAACATTAGTTGTTCCTTTCGATGGCGCGAATCATCAGGTCTGGCCCGATTGGCTTAACCTCGACGAACTCGAGATCTTTGGCCTGTGAGATATTTGCCACTCCGACGTTTCCGAGTGAAGTGATTGGCCCGCCAATGAGTTTTGGTGCCAAATAGATCAAATATTCGTTGACTAAGTTGTGGCGCACGAACTCGCTGGCAACAACCGCTCCGCCTTCGACCATTACGTGGCGAACACCCATATCGAAAAGCTGTGCCAACGCCGAGTTGATGTCACGAGTGTGAAGTTGGATGGTCTTGCCCTTGCCATCTGACTCGTCGAAAATGCGCGCGCCAGGGTCTAACTGGGTTTCGCCCAGAATCACACGAAGTGGCTGCTCCGAATAAAGCGAGCCGTCGCGGTGGCGGGCCGTTAGCTCGGGGTTGTCGGCAATCACGGTTCCGGTGCCGACCAAAATCGCATCGATTTGGGTGCGACGTCGGTGAACGTCACGGCGTGCTTCGGGGCCGGTAATCCACTTCGATGAGCCATCGGCCGCTGCGCTGCGGCCATCCAAGCTCGAGCCATACTTGAGGGTCACAAAAGGACGCTGCTGTCGAGTAGCGGTGGCCCAAACTCGGATGAGTTCTTGGGCTTCGGCCTCGAGCAAGCCAGACTCGACTTCGATGCCGGCATCGCGAAGAGTAGCGGCACCTCCCGATGAGGTCAGCCCAGGGTCTTTGGTGGCGAAAATCACTCGTTCAACGCCGGCAGCAATCAGGGCCTGAGCGCATGGGCCGGTTTTGCCGGTGTGGTTGCAAGGTTCGAGCGTGACAACTGCGGTTAGCCCGGTTGCGATTGGGCCGTTGAAGTTGGCCCGGCCATTCGCCTGCAAGTCTTTCAAGGCGGCAACTTCAGCGTGATCGGTGCCCGAGCCGCGGTGCCAACCCTCGCCAACAATCTCGCCCGACGCCGTGATCAAAACGGCGCCAACGCGCGGGTTCAAGCCCTTAGCTGGGCCGTTTAGGGC
>JAGNYY010000024.1 GCA_017984715.1 Rhodoluna sp. | reverse complement strand
GCATATTCAGACTTTGGGGTGAAGATTGCGATTACGTTGCAAATTTCGGTCATTAGAACTACCTATCCTGCTTAAAAGCAGAGTCGAATGAGTTTGCCGGAAGCTCCCAAAGCAGCGATTTCACGAAATCTAGAGCTTCCTTGGCTCCGTGCAGGCGATCCATCCCGGCGTCTTCCCACTCGACCGAAATCGGGCCGTCATAGCCAATCGAGTTCAGAGCCCTAAAAGAACTTTGCCAATCAATCTGTCCGCGGCCGGTTGAAACGAACGTCCAGCCGCGCTGCGGGTCATCCCAGCCAAGGTGCGATCCGAGACGACCGACTCGGCCATCGTTGCGGCGCACCACGGTGTCTTTGCAGTCCACGTGATAGATGCGGTCGGCAAAATCATGGATGAAGTTCACCGGGTCGATGTCTTGCCAGTGCATGTGGCTTGGGTCCCAGTTCAAGCCGAAGGCAGTGCGGTTATCGATGGCCCTCAAGGTTTTGACCGTCGTGTAGTAGTCGTAGGCAATCTCAGAAGGGTGAACCTCGAGTGCAAACTTCACACCTTCGCTGTCATATACGTCCATAATCGGGTTCCAGCGCTTGGCGAAGTCTTCATAGCCTGACTCGATGACTTCGGCCGAAACCGGCGGGAACATTGCCACATACTGCCAAATCGAAGATCCGGTGAAGCCAACCACAGTGTCAACACCGAGCGCTCGGGCGGCAACAGCGGTCGTCTTCAATTCGGCGGCCGCACGCCGGCGAACTGCCTCTGGCTCGCCATCACCCCAAACCCGTGTATTCAAGATGTCTTTGTGGCGAAAGTCGATTGGGTTATCGCAAACGGCTTGGCCGGTTAGGTGGTTCGAGATTGCGAAGACTTTTAAGTTGTGCCGTTCAAGAATCGAAAGGCGTT
This sequence comes from Rhodoluna sp., assembly GCA_017984715.1. The sequence continues at coordinate 8,779 of JAGNYY010000024.1, read as the reverse complement.
CTGCAACGTAAGCCGGGTCGGTGGCTGCTCGCTCGACATCCAAGTGTTCGCCGCTGCAGGCGATTTCGAGACCGTCATAGCCCCACTGGCTAGCGAGCTTGGCAACTTCTTCAAGCTTCAAGTCAGCCCACTGGCCGGTGAACAGCGTTACTGGTCGTGTCATCTTTGAATCTCCTTCAATACGACTAACGAGCGGTTAGGGCTTCGGATTTAACGCCGACCCAGGCACGTGTTGCTGCCGACTCCAAAACGGCGTCGATCAAAGCAGCTGAACGCAGCCCGTCGGCCAACCCAGGGACGCCTTCGCGAGCCTCGCCCTGAAAACTAGCATAGGCATCTGCGACGAATGCGTTGAAGGCATCCTGGTATCCCTGGGGGTGGCCGGCCGGCACTCTCGAAAGTCGCTTTGCGTCCAAGGAAGTCAAGGATTCTTGGCTTTGCATCACGATCTGGTTCGAGCTTTGACCGCCAATCAAGAACGAATCTGGTTGTTCCTGATTGAACGTGTATGACTCCCGCAAACCGTCGAATTCGACTTGCAAGTGGTTTTTTCGACCGAACGAAACCTGGCTTGCAGTCAACGAGCCTGCTGCGCCGCTTTCGGTCTCAAACAAAATGGTTGCGATATCCTCTGTGAGCACCGGCTTTCCGCCGCGCGATTCATAAGCAGTCGCGGTATTTGCCATTACCGAGGTGATTCGATCTCCAGAGACGAACTCCATTAGGTCGCACCAGTGTGTGCCGATGTCTGCGAAGGCACGAGATGAGCCACCGGCCACCGAGTCGACCCTCCAGTTATTCGAATTTGGCGAAGCGAGCCAGTCTTGCAAATAAACACCGTGCATTAAGTGGATAGGGCCAGCCTCGCCAGCAGCGATGCGCGAACGGATCTCGCGAACCACCGGATAGAAGCGGTAGGCGAAAGGAATCGCAAAGCCGACGCCAGCACTGGAGACTTCGTTCTGGATTTCGCGGGCCTGCTCGAGGCTAACCGAAATTGGCTTCTCGCACACGATGTGCTTGCCGGCCTTCGCCGCCGCGATGGCCATCTCGGCGTGAAACTCATTTGGGGTGCAAACGTGAATCACGTCGACATCCTTGGAGGCGACGAGCGCCTGCCAGGATTCGAAATAGGCGGGAATGTTCAGCTCGTCAGCAGCTCGCGCCGCCGATTCTGCAGAAGAGCTTGCGATGGCAACAACCTGGTGCCCCGCGTCCCTGATAGCACGGGTGTGAACGCTGGCCATGAAGCCGGAGCCGATTACACCGGCTCGAAGAGAGTTCTGCATCGGTCTACTTCTTTCTTGAAAGCGCTACCGCGAGAATGATGATCGCGCCGCGAACTACCTGCTGCTGGCTGACATCCAAGCCGGCAAGAATCAGACCGTTGTTGATGAGGCCGACAAACAGTGCGCCGAACAGCGAACCAATGACCTGGCCGCGGCCACCAAACAGGCTTGTTCCGCCCAGGATGACGGCGGCGATGACAGAAAGCTCATCACCGGTTCCCCACTGGAATCGGCCAGACTGCAAGCGACCGGCATAGAGCATTCCGGCGAATGCTGCGAAAACGCCTGACATCAGCAGAACCATGAACTTAACCTTGGCGGTGTTCACGCCGGTATACCCAGCGGCGACGAGGTTTCCGCCGGTGGCGCGAACGTGACGGCCAAACTTAGTTTTGTTCATCACAACCGCACCGGCAGCCACAATCAGGATTGCCCACACCAGCAAGCCTGGAATCGGTCCGAAATCGCCGCCGCCGAAGATTGCGACGTAGTTCATTTCTTGGATAGGAATCGGCGCCGAAGCTGTGATCCAACGGGCAACACCGACGACGAGGCCGAGCATGCCGAGGGTCACGAGGAACGACGGCACTTTCAGCCAGGCGACCAGTCCACCGCTGATAGCACCGGCTACGGCACCAACTAGCAAGCCGGCAAGGATGCCCGGAACCAAGCCGAAGCTGTTTAGCGTCATCGCCGTGACTACAGAAGACAGACCAGCAACCGAACCGATGCTTAGGTCAATCTCGGCAGCTGCAATCACGAAGGTCATCGCAACGGCCATGATCGAGATGGTTGCAACCTGTCTGAAGATGTTCAGCAAGTTATTCGGGTGAGTGAAGCCTGAATCTCCAAGGGTAATTGCGAACAGGATGAACACGGCAACGAAGCCGATGTAAATGATGTTCTTCTGCCATTCAAAGCGCTTCAGCAAATCGAATGCCGGCGCGAAAAGTGTCTTGGTCATTAGTTGGCTCCTTGGATTTCAAGTTGGAGGAATTCTTCAGTTGGAATTTCGTTGCGGTTCAGGGTCTTCAAGACTCGGCCATCCTTGAGGACAAGCACGCGGTCTGAGACGGCAAGCAGCTCTGGCAATTCCGAAGAAATCAGAATCACCGATTTTCCGCTGTCTGCGATGGCTCTAACCAAGTCCAAAATCTCGCTCTTCGTGCCGATGTCGACGCCGGCGGTTGGTTCATCCATCATCAGGAGACTCGGGTCGGTGGCCAGCCACTTGCCGATCACTACCTTCTGCTGATTGCCGCCAGACAACGAACCAACCCGGATGGACGGCTGCGCCGCCTTTACCGCAAAGAGTTCAATGATTTCCTGGCTTTTGGCCAGAATCTTCTTGTTTGAGAGCAAGCCTTTTGACTTGAGTGAATCGAGAATAGGCAGGGTTAGGTTTTCGGTGACCGGGTGGTCGAGAACGAGACCCTGTGATCGCCGGTCCTCAGGAATCAGTGCGATGCGGTTCTTGATTGCCTCGCGAGGTGACGAAATGTTGGTTGCAACACCGTTGATTTTGATGGTTCCGGTGTCTGCCTTGGTCACTCCGAAAATCGTGTTGACCAATTCTGTTCGACCTGAGCCCATCAGGCCGGCGAGGCCTAGGATTTCGCCCTTCTTGACACTGAAGGAGACACCCTTCAACTTGGTGCCCGAACTCAGGTTGTCGACCTCAAGAACCACCTCGTTTGTGATCTTTTCTGCTCGATCGAGGTGCTCTAGGTGAGCCGCTGCCTTGCGGCCAACGATTGCTTCAACAATTTGCACCGGGGTCAGGTCTTTTAGTGACTCGGTCAGCACGCGAACACCGTCACGCAAAACTGTGATTCTGTCAGCGATTCGATAGACCTCATCCATGCGGTGTGAGATGTAAACGATCGCGATGCCCTTGGCTTTTAGACGCTCAATCAGTGCGAACAGGGCCTCGGCCTCGTGTTTGGCCAGTGACGCGGTCGGCTCATCCATGATGAGAACCTTGGCGTTCTGGGCCAGGGCCTTGGCGATTTCGGTCAGCTGCCACAGGGCGGTGGGCAGGTGCTCGACCGTGGCCGAAGGGTCAACCGAAACCTGCATCTCTTGGAACAGCGCGGCAGCCATTTCTTTGGCCTTCGAGTCGCTGATCAATCCATACTTGGTCGGTTCGTTGGTCAAGAAGATGTTCTGCGCAACGGTGAGGGTCGGGATGAGCGAGAACTCTTGAAACACCATTCCAACGCCGGCCTTGCGGGCAGCGAAAGTGTCGGTGATTTCAACATCTTTACCGGCAACCTGAATCTGACCGGCATCCTTTCCATAGACACCCTGAAGAATTTTCATCAGGGTTGACTTGCCTGCACCATTTTCACCGGCAAGTGCGTGAACTTCTCCAACCTTCACTGAGAAGTCCACGTTCTTTAGAACCGGGTTAGAGCCGAAGGATTTTTCAATCCCTCGCATTTCAATGGCGTTGGCAAGTTCGATTGTCATTAGGCCGAGACCTTGCCGGTTGCACGGTCGAGCTGAGGAACCTTGACCCACTGGCCAGACTCTGCAGAACGGAGAATTGCATCGTCAATTAGGGCAACCTGGTAGCCATCACCGAAGTCTGGGCGCACTGGCTCGCCACCGGCAATAGCGGTGAATAGGTCGTGAGCTTCAATGATCTTGGTCTCGCCATAGCCGATACCCAGTGCTGGGATAGGCCACAGTGCGGCACCGTTGGGGTGGTTGGGCCCGGTGTAGACAGTGCGGAAACCGCGTCGGTCACCCTCGTCAGACTTGAAGCAGACCTCTAGCTGGTCGCGGTTCTCATAGTTGAATGCGATTGAGCCCTCTGTGCCGTGGATCTCAAGGGTGATGAAGTTATTGCGGCCCCAGGCGTTGCGGGTTGCCTCCACAGAACCGATGGCTCCGTTAGCGAACTTGATGAGTGAGAGAACCTCATCTTCAACATCAACCGCACCCTTTGGCGCGTCTGAACCACCCTTTGAGTTGCCTAGCGAGTCTGAACCAGACTGCTGAAGTGGGCGCTCGGTGATGATGTGGTTGGTCATCGCTGAAACCGCGGTGACCTCGTCAACCAAATAGCGAGCCAGGTCTAGAACGTGGGTCAGAATGTCGCCCACTGCGCCAGAACCGGCAACCGACTTCTGGAAGCGCCATGAAAGCGGAGAGTTTGGGTCGGCCGACCAGTCTTGCAAATAGGTGGCGCGGAAGTTGATGATCTTGCCGATTGAGCCATCTTCGATGTACTTCTTAGCAAGGGCCACAGCTGGAGTGCGGCGATAGTTGAAGGCAACCATGTTTACCGAGTTCGACTTGCGAGCTGCTTCATACATGGCGGCTGCTTCTTCGACGGTGCGGGCAAGCGGCTTTTCGCAGATGACGTGCTTGCCGGCTGCTAAAGCGGCGATTGCGATTTCTGCGTGTGAGTTGTTTGGGGTGGCGATGTCGACCAAGTCGATGTCCGGGTTATCAATGATGCTCTTCCAGTCGCTGGTGGAGTTTTCAAAACCAAAGCGGGTGGCCGCATCGGCAGCCATCGCGTCGGTGAACTCGGCGAGAGTGTGCTTGACCGGCATGACCTTTGATGGCCAGAAGAACATTGGCACTGCTGCATAAGCCAGTGAGTGGGCCTTGCCCATGAATCCGCCGCCGATTAGGCCTACGTTTATGTTTTTCATTGAAATCTCCTTAGATAAACTTGGAAGCACCCAGATGGATGGGTGGACCAGGTGGCTGGGTGCGCAAACACCCAACCACCTGGTTTTTTGTTACTTCTTGAATGCGTCCTTGACTACGGCTGGAGCGTCTACGCTGTAGACGGTCTTCCATGCCTCAAGCACGTTGTCGTGGCTAACAGGCAGTGCGCCCATTGCTACGAAGATAGGAAGCCCGGTCTTGCCGATCTTCGCTAGTGCACCAAGGCGTGCTTCTGCGATGCCCTGGTCGAATGGACGCTGAGCGCCTAGGCCAACGATTAGCTCGTTCTTAGCAAGCTGAATCGCGACGTTGGTGCCAAGGTCCTGGGTTGCGATCTTCAGGTCGGTGCGACCTGCTTCACGAGCTGCAGCCATGATGCCCTCTGCAGGTACATCCCAAACGCCCCAGATGCCATCTAGGTCAGGGTGCTTGGTTAGCAATGCGGTTGCTGCTGCCTGAGCGTCGCCGGCAAAGTCAGGACCGCCGATACCCTTTTCTTCAACAACAGTGATGTCTGGGTACTGTGACAGGGTCTCCTTGAAGCCTTCGAAGCGCTGCTTGGTGACGAAGAAGTCTGCGTCGTGGTAGATCAGACCAATGTTTCCCTTGCCGTTTAGCGCCTTGGCCATAAGGTGAGCCGAGACCACACCGTTGCCCTTGTTGTCAGCTGAAACTACAGAAACGTAGTCCTTGCCGCCAACCATGCCTGCAGGCACGTTGTCCATGAAGACCAACTTGATGCCGGCTGCAGAAGCCTTCTTGTATGCGGCTGCGGTTGCCACTGGGTCGGTAGGAATCGAGATGATGATGTCTGGCTTTAGGGCCATAACGGTCTCGATGTCTGAAACCTGCTTCTCTGGCTTGAAGTCAGCGTCGGTAACGGCGACGACCTCGATGCCTAGACGAGCAAACTCACTCTTTAGGCCTTCAACCTGAGCGGTAGCCCAGTCGTTGCCGCCGTAGTGCATGACGATTGCTGCGGTGAACTTGCCGGCCTTGATGGTTGCAAGATCTGCGTCGCTAACTTCGGTGGTTTCGAACCCAGATGGGGTTTCGCCGTTTGGGCCGAGGCTTAGAACCTGACCTTCTAGTGAAGCAAGTGCTGCGTCAACTGTCGCTGCAATCGTGCTGTCGGTAGCGGCATCTGTGGTTCCGCCGGTTACTGAACAGGCTGAAAGCGACAGCATCAATGCAAGGCTCACTCCGATGCTTGTTACTAGTTTCTTCATTCTTTTCTCCTGGTTTAGGGAAATGCTTTGATGGATGGGTGGATTTTCTAGTTAGCAAATAGTTGCTCTAGATACCTCTTGCTTATTTCTGCTGCGTGTTTCGGATCACCTTCATAGGAATCGAGCTCAACCATTAGCCAGCTGTCGTAGTTTGCTCGCTTGATTGCTGCCAGGATTTCTTTGAAGTCAATGTCACCCTCGCCGAGTGGGGTGAAGTTTCCAGTCTTCTTGGCTAGGTCCTTGAAGTGGATGTGCTTTAGGCGGTCGCCATAACGGTCGATCGCCGCAACCGGGTCGATTCCGGATGCGGTCAGGTGCGCGGTGTCTGGACAGAAGCCAATTGAGCAGGAATCCATGATCTGGTGGAAGCCATCCAAGGTTTCTGAGATGGTGCCAAGGTGTGGGTGGTAGCTGCTCTCGAGACCATTGTCACGGGCGATGTCGGCCGCCATGTCCAGGCCTCGACCTACCTTCTTGAAGTCGTCGACCTGAGGGCCATTTGGGCGCTTTGCTCCGCCACCAAGAACGATGCGGCTTGCACCGAACTGCTTGGCTAGGTGTGCCGCCTGCTCGATCTTGAAGAGCTCGTCGTCCAAAATGTCGTCATAGATGAAGTTGGCGCCTGTGTAAACCGAGACAAGTTCGATGTTGTTCTCGGCCAGAACCTGAAGCAGGTCCTCTGGGTTGCCGGCAAACTCGGCTAGGTTTCCGTCGAAAACCTCAACGCCCTGATAACCGGCCTGAGCAATGTCACGGATGGCGGCCTTGGTGTCGCCGTGGGTCATGTAGAAAAGGTCCTTGATGCTGGTTACGCCTCCAGGGTGACCGACGACCCCACCCCAGGTGATGGTCTGGTATCCAAACTTCATGATTCGTTCCTTTCGCACTTCGAAAACTTCTCTGAGTAAATAATGACGTGAACTTTCAGACTTATGTCGATAATCGTCATAACGTTACGCATTTGTGACAAACTTTCCTCGAAAGTATTCAAATCTCGCCGATTATGATTTATCTATGGCGGAAATCAACAGAGGCAACTTCGGGCTCAGCTCTGGGCGTTTGTTCCAGATATTCCGCGACGGTCAGCCTCACACCAAAGCAGAACTGGCTGAACTCAGTGGGTTGGCACGCTCAACTATTTCGTTGCGACTCGACCCGCTCATCAGCCTCGGCATGATTGCCCCCGCTGCCGAAAGCTCATCAACCGGCGGTCGCCCTTCCTCTCAACTAGTGCTCAACGAGAACGCATACGTGGTCGCCGGCGTCGACTTTGGTGCTTCGCATGCTGTTGCTTCCCTGGCCAACTTCAGCGGAAAAATTCTGGTCTCGATCGAAACTAAGCGTCAGATTTCAGATGGACCAGAGGTATGTCTCCGCTGGATGATTGCCGAACTTAAGCACCTTCTGGCCGGTCAAGGTCTTACCAGCGACCAACTGTTGGCCATTGGCATCGGGTTGCCTGGCCCGGTTGAGCACTCGACCGGCAAGCCAGCGAGCCCGCCAATCATGATGGGCTGGGATGGCTTCGACGTGCCTGCTCGGGTGAATCAAGAGTTCAACGCCAAGGTGCTGGTCGATAACGATGTGAACGTCATGGCTCTCGGTGAGCGCCACGTTGCCTACCCGGATGTAGATCACCTGATCTTCCTAAAAGCCGCCACCGGCATCGGTTCGGGAATCATCTCTGGCGGTCTTTTGCAGCGTGGAGCCCAGGGCACCGCCGGCGACATAGGCCACGTTCGCGTTTCCAGCGGCGGCGACGTTTCATGTCACTGCGGTAATTTTGGGTGCCTCGAAGCGGTCGCCAGCGCACCAGCAATTATCAAGAAGTTGGTTTCAGAGGGATTGCCGATTCGCAACACGTCAGACCTAATCGACGCGACCAGAAGAGCAAAGGTAGAGGCAATCCAAGCCATCCGCCAGGCCGGTCGTGACATCGGTGAGGTTCTTAGCACCTGCGTGAGTCTGATCAACCCAGCTGTGATTGTCATCGGTGGCTCGCTATCTTCAGCGGGCGAGCATTTGATTGCCGGGGTGCGCGAAGTTGTTTACGCGCGATCAATGCCATTGGCAAGCGAGAATCTTTCAATCGTCCAAAGCAAGGTTGGCCGCGAGGGCGGCATCATCGGAGCAAACGTCTTGGCAATCGAGCACGTGCTTGCCGCTGACACAATCGACCAGATGGTTGAGACGTCCCCCATCGCCTAGCTTGCGCACCTAAGACCCCTTAATTCACCGCCGGCGACAACACCTCTTGGCCAAGACTCGTCATTCCTAAACCCGAAGGCGTCGAACTATCTGGGCGGCAGCTTGGAGCGACAACCGTTAGGCACTGGTTGGCTGACGACAGCGAAGCAGCATTCGTGGTGCTAAAACTTCCTGCGATTGTTGCCCGATTATTTGTCGCGCTGAAGTAGGTGAGCGTTGAGGCATCCCAGCCAATTTTTGGATAACCCGTGCCGCCAATGAAGGTGATTTGGACATTGAAATAGGAGGCAGGATCGCAAACCGACTCGGGTAATCATTTGATTGTTGGAAAAAAGGTCGCATTCCCTGTGGATAACCCCTGTGTTA
>JAGNYY010000023.1 GCA_017984715.1 Rhodoluna sp. | reverse complement strand
AAAATCACCAACGCGAACTCGATTCAGGTCGGGCAGAAGCTAGTCATTCCATAGACTTGACGCATGTCTAAACAGGTCGTCATCCTCGCCGCAGGTATGGGCACTCGCCTTGCCCGCCCACTTCCGAAGCCACTCACCGAGCTTCGTGACGGGCGCTCGATCATGAAGCAGCAGATGGATAACCTGGCCATCGCCTTTGACGACACCTTCCGCGTCATGATCGTCGTCGGCTTCAAGCTAGAGGCAATCATTGAGCGCTTCCCTGAGGCAACTTTTGTTTACAACGAGTTCTACGACCAGACCAACACCTCCAAGAGCCTACTGAAGGCGCTTCGCGCATCGGGTGACGGTGGCGTTTTGTGGCTAAACGGCGACGTGGTTTTTGACCCGCAGGTGCTCGTGCGAGTAACTCCATACCTGGATGCAAACCAGTCGTTCGTCGTGGTCAACACGGCCAAGGTCAGCGATGAAGAGGTCAAGTACACACTCGACTCTGCCGGGTTCATCGACCAGCTGTCAAAGCAAGTTCAGCCGGCTCTCGGCGAAGCTGTTGGCATCAACTATGTTGCCGCTCAAGACAAAGCCGCTTTGATTGCGCGCCTCACCGAGGTTGACGACCAGGATTATTTCGAACGCGGAATCGAACTAGCGATTGAGTCTGACGGCCTAAAGTTCCAGGCCGTTGACATCAGCGATCTATACGCTGTCGAAGTCGACTTCCCAGAAGACCTCGACCGAGCAAACGAGCTCTTTTAGGGCTTCGACCCCGAGGCTCTAAAGTTTCTTCGGGTTCCCAAACCTTCACAGCAAACAGCACCAAAAGCACCCAGCCGATTTCAATCAGCATGCGGCTTTCGGTTGCGCTCCAAACCAGAAGGCCAACGAAAGTCAGAACCGGCCACAGATAGAGTGCACTGGTGTGGCGCACTGCTAGGCGCCAGGCCTTCACAAACGTGAACACAATCAGCGTCATGAACAGCGCCAGTCCAATCGCGCCAACCTGCATCCAGACATCCAAGTAGGCATTGTGGGCTTGGTAGTAAGGCACACGGTCGATGACCACCAAGCCTTCGTACGGCTTGACGCCGGGCACCCAGTTGCTGATCCAGCCAAGGCCGGTCCAAGGATGTTCACCGATCATCTTCAGCACGATTTTCCAAATGCCGCTGCGGCCAGTCATGTCTGGGGTCTTGCCAAAGAATTCGAACACCTGAGCTCTGAATAGCAGCACAAAGAGCCCGGCGATTGCGGCCGTTGCCCAGGCAAAACGATAGTAGCGGTGGCGGGTGTCGCGGTCTTTGCCCTCGGCCAGAATTGACACCAGTGCGGCTACGGCTACCGCCGCCAGGGCAAAGCCGATTCCGGCTGACTTGGCAAGGTAAACGCAAATGCCGCTGGCAATAAAGCTGACCGCGCTGATCCAGCGACTGGTTCCAACAATCGCGTATTCAACGGCAAAGGCCACCAAACCAAGCATCGCCACGAAGGCCAGCAGGTTTGAGTTTCCGACGATTCCTTGGATGCGATGGCCTTCAAACAGGTTTCCCTGAGTCCAATAGAAGGCGGCAGCGGGGGGAGTCTCGCCCGAGTAGTTTTTGAAAATCGGTGCGATCGGCCCTCGAACCACAAGCGCGGCAAACAGCTCAAATAGGAGAGAAGCGCCAAGGATGAAACGAATCACATTTGAAAAAACGCGCAGTAGGTGCCGCCAACTGAATCTGGACACCAAGAAAAGGGCAAAGAGAGTGGTGAGTGCCTGTGCAAGTGTGGCGAGCGCCGACCAGGATGGGTAGGCCGACCAGAAGGTGCTTGCCCCCATCCAAGCTAGAAGGGCATAGAGCGGCCACGGCACGATGCGCAGGGTGAGCATCGGGTCGTTTTTGAAGAAGAGCACGAATGAGGTGAATGCCAAGGCGCCGAGAACGACACCCCAGCCGTACCAGCCGATTGAATAGCGCAGCGAGTCACCGGCCAGCAGCGTGAAAATGGCAGCCGACGCAACCCAGGTCTTGACCCGGTAGCCCTTTTCGCGCGTATTGAAGATCACGCGAATCGGTTGCGTCAGTGCATGCATGTTGGCTCTCTAGATAGGTGCTCAGCCTCAAGTCTATTTCGACTCATTTAGGCTAAGTTGCTTTTGAGGCAGTTAGCCAAATCGGGAAGGGGCGGCGTGTTAGTCAAAATCACCAACAATGCTCGCGACTATGCGTGGGGCTCAACCACGCTTATTCCCGACTACTTCGGAGTGCCCGCCACTGGCCGCCCGATGGCAGAGATTTGGTTTGGCACCCATGACGGTTCGCCAGCCAGACTAACTGAAACCAACGAACCGCTCGTCACCGCTCTCGGTGGCAAGCAACTTCCGTTTCTCCTAAAGATATTGGCCGCTGACAGCCCACTGTCAATTCAGGCGCATCCCAACTCGGCCCAGGCTGCCGAGGGTTTTGCTCGCGAGAACGCGGCCGGTGTTGGCATTCAGGCTGCCGACCGAAACTACAAGGATGACCGGCACAAGCCCGAGATGATCGTGGCCTTGACCGAGTTCGAGGCGCTGTGTGGTTTCAAGTCGACCAAGCAGATTCGCAATCTACTTGAAAGCATGCTCGACCCAACCGATGTCTCTGAAGGGCTGCGAACGCTGGTTAATCACTGGCTCGAGCTCTTTGATTCGGAGGATGGTCTTCGAAAACTTTTCGTTGACGTCATGAATCGCCGTGGCAACTTAGACGGTGTGACTGCCGAGCTCACCCAGCAAGCAAATCTTTCGGCTCAGTTCGAGTTGGCGGCCCGTCTAAACATCTTGTATCCGGGTGACCCCGGCGTCATCGTTGCGCTATTGATGAACCACGTTTGGCTTGAGCCAGGAGAAGCGCTGTTTTTGCCGGCTGGCAACATCCACGCCTATTTGAGCGGCCTCGGAGTTGAGATTATGGCTGCATCTGACAATGTGCTGCGCGGAGGCCTAACCCCTAAGCACATCGATGTTGCCGAACTCGAACGTGTTCTGGTTTTTGAAGAGACGCAGGTTGAACATGTGAAAACCCGCGAACTGGCCAAGGGGTTGGTCGAGCTCGAAACCCCGGTAGATGACTTTATTCTTTACCGCGCCGAATTGTCTGGCGGCGTTGTTCTGGCCGATCTGAATGTTCCAGGTGCCAGCATCGTTCTCTGCACCGCCGGTGAGATTGCCGTGAGCAACAGCATCGAAGAACGGGTGGTGCTGAAGCGTGGCGAAGCCGCATTTATGGCTGCCGACGCGAAGAAGTTCTCGATGGCTGGCAGTGGAACCGCTTTTCTGGCAACCAGCACGTTCGGTTAGAGCTGCTTAGTTAATCGCAGCCCAAGCGCTGTCGACGATCTCGGCTAAACCGCGCTTAGCCTTCCAGCCAAGCTCATTTTCGATGCGTGAGACATCGGCGCACAAGCTCGGTGGGTCACCAGCACGTCGACCCTGAACATCGATTTCGAAATCGACTCCGCTCGCTCGCTTGATTTCGGCGAGAACTTCGAAAACGCTCGAACCCTTGCCGGTGCCAACGTTGAAGGTGGAAAACTTTCGTTCATCGCGCTCTAAGTAATCAAGAGCACTGATGTGCGCCTCGGCCAAGTCGTGCACGTGAACATAGTCACGTATGCAGCTGCCATCGGGCGTTGCGTAGTCGTCGCCGAAAACAACTGGTGGTTTGCCCGCCTTGAGCGCAGCGAAAACAATCGGAACCAGGTTCATCACGGCTGTGTCGGCAAGTTCTGGCCAGCCAGCGCCGGCGACGTTGAAATAGCGCAGGTTGGCAGCGCGAAGGCCCCAGGCGCGATTCGCGTTTGAGGTCATCCACTCACCGATTAGCTTGGTCTCGCCATACGGGTTGATTGGGTTACAGACCTGGTCTTCGGTGACCGATGCAACATCAGGCATTCCATAAGTGGCGGCGCTTGACGAGAACACCAGGCGATCCACTCCGGTCGCGCGCATCGCGCCGAGCAGGTTGGTCATGCCGCCGATGTTTTCTTTGTAATAGAGCTCAGGTTGCTGAACTGAGACGCCAACCTGCTTCTTCGCAGCGAGGTGAATAACCGAGGTCACGTCGTGGGCCTTGATGGCATCGGTCAACTTGGCCTGGGCATCCGGGGCCGATAGTTCGAGCTGCAAGAAGGCTGAGCTTCCGATGCGTTCACGAAGCCCGCTGGACATGTCGTCAACCACCAGAACCGAATCGGAACGCTGATGTAACAATCGAACAACATGTGAACCGATGTATCCGGCTCCGCCGGTGACTAGAACGCTCATATCCCCAAGAATACAGGGCATTCGGGGCAGTGGCGGCGCAAAATCCGGCGCGCCCGGGGTTACAAGTCAACTTGACAGACATCGAGTTACACCGGTGTAATTACAACCACGAAAGTATTTCGCAGGCCGCTTTGAAACTTCAAAGTTTCGCCGGGTCTGAGATAAGGGTGAATGTAATGGACAGTCGTAGTCGTGTGCCAGAGAACTGGTTTATCGATCCAATTCGACTTGGTGTCGCGGGGGCATATTCAGAAGCTGAGGGTGACCCTCTAGCTTGGCAGGCAGATGCACTCTGTGCACAGACCGACCCAGAAGCCTTCTTCCCTGAAAAGGGCGGCTCAACTCGCGACGCAAAGCGAATCTGCAGTGGCTGCGATGTCAAGGCTCAGTGCCTCGACTATGCACTCGCCAACGACGAGCGCTTCGGCATCTGGGGTGGCTTGTCAGAGCGTGAACGTCGCAAGCTGAAGAAGCGCGCCTAAACATTCAGCTGGGTGCTAATCATTAGCCCGCATCCCAACTAGAGAGCCGGCATGAACGCCTTTGTGACCGCAGTCGTGGTTGTCCACGACGCAGACGAATTCTTCGTCGCAACCTCACAAGCGGTCGCGAACCAGATTCGTAAGCCAGATCGAATTCTCGTCATCGACAGCGGCACAAACGCCGACTCCGGCACCAGCCGAGAGCTAAGCGAAAATCTCGGCTTCGACTACATCCGAGTCGATTCGGCTTCAAAACTTAAAGACTCCATCCAGGCAGCTATTAGCGCCAGCAATCACCCGGGGCAGTGGCTCTGGATTCTTCATGACGACAGCGCCCCCGAGCCCAGCGCTCTTCGGGAATTAATTGCGGCCATCGAACTCTCACCATCGGTGGCAATCGCCGGGCCAAAACTGCTGCAATGGCAGCAACCACGGATGATTAGCCAGCTTGGTCTGACACTGACTCCTGGGCAGGTCCCCTTCTCGCCAGTTAGTGCCCAATTCGATCAGGGCCAGCATGATGACATCGATGACGTCATGGCGGTGAGCACGGCGGCAGCCTTGATTCGCGCAGATCTTTTTGACGAGCTCGGGGGTTTCGACCCGGCTGCACCACCATTGGCCGCTGACATCGACTTCTCGGTTCGGGCCCGCCTAGCCGGTCACCGAGTCATTGTTGCGCCCAAGGCGCACGTCAAGCATGCTGGCCTTTCGCTCGCCGGTGAGCGCGAGCGAGGATGGTTGGGCGCTTCACCAAAGACGGCTCTGAGACGTGCAGCAATTCACCTGAGGTTCGCCTATGGTCGCGCAATCTGGTTGCCATTTTTTTGGCTGGCGTTGCCTCTAATTGGAGCGCTGCGAGCGGTTATGCAGATCTCGCGCAAACGCCCCGAACTCATCTGGGCCGAAATTTCTTCGGCCCTCTGGGGGTTTTTCACCGTGGTTCGCCGAATCAGCTCTCGTGGGCTCAGGGCCAAGACCAGCAAACTTCAAATTCGCGAACTCAGGTCACTGCGAGCATCAAGGGCTGCGGTCAGTTCACACCGCCGACTAGCTCAAGAGCATGAGGAGGCGCTCGACAACATCCAGGCATTTGAGCGTGGCGAGGCCGACATATTGACCGGCAAGGTGTCAAGGGGTTTCTTTGCCACCGGTGGGCTGTGGTGGTTTATCGCGCTAGCAGCCCTCAGTTATGCCTGGTGGCCAAAGGCTGTAGCGGTTTCAGCGCAGGGCCTGATTCCACTTAGTGCAACCTGGTGGGATGTCTTCATTCGGGCAGGTGCCAGCTATCAGCCGATTGGTTTAGGCTTCTTTGCTCCCAGCGACCCATTCGCTTGGGTTCTAACCGGGCTATCGGGGCTAACCTTTTGGGCCCCCTCACTATCAATCACGATCTTGCTGTTCTTGGTCAAGCCCCTTGCTTTTCTGGGGGCTTGGAAGCTTGCTGCACAGGTAACTGAATCGATTTGGATCAGAGTGCTCGCCGGCTTGGGTTTCGCATTCTGGCCTGCGGTTCAGCAGGCGCAACATGAAGGTCGGCTAACAGCAATCATCGCCGGCCTTGCCGCCCCGTGGTTGGTCATCGCACTGCTGAGAGTTGCTCAAATCGGCAGAATGACAAGAAGCACCGCTCAATCGTGGACCTGGGTAGCCAACGCGGGTCTACTCACTGCTGTCATCGGAGCCTCGACGCCAAATCTCGTGCCTCTGATTTTGATTGCACTCGCGCTGCTTTCAATCATTCGGATTCGTCGATTCGGATACTTGCTGTGGGTGGGCTTGCCATTGACAGCGATCTACGGCCCGACCTTTCTCTACTACTTGATCAACGTTAAAAACCCGCTTGCAGTTTTGGCCGATCCAGGTCTCGCAGTTCAGTCGACCACGGCACCATTCTTTGAGGCGGCGGGCTTGATAGTTGCCGGTGCAGTTGCTGCGGTAGCACTGTTCGCCCTTTTGAGAAAACGCGTTTTTGTTGCATTCTCTGTCTGGGCCTTCGTGCTGCTCGCAACTGTTTCGGCCTACCTGATTTCGGCGCTGAGTTTTCCGGCGGTGGGGGTGGGTCAGGCCGCTCTGGAGACCGTAAACGGTTCGCCGACGGCTTTACTCATTGCCGCGGGCTTGGGCTTGGTTGTTTTGGCGGCCTTGGCTGTTGATGGCATACCAGCGCAGAATGCCAGAAGAGTTATTGCCGCCCTTACAGGGCTCCTTTTGGTGATTCCGGGTCTGACGCTAGCCGCTTTAACCCCGGTAAAGGTTTCCTACTCGGATGGCCGTGTGGTGCCTTCGATTGTTGCAGCCGAAGCCGAACAGGGTTCGAATCTAAAGCTTTTGGTGCTCACGCCAAGCAGCGACTCTGCTGGCAACAAGCGCCTTGCTGCAGAGCTAGTTGCCGGTGATGGCGTTCATCTTGATGACCTCAGCCTGGCCTATCGATTCTCAATTGCTGACCTGGCCGGAGAACGATATTCGACCATTGCCCAATTGGTCGCCGATCTGGTTTCTGCCAACGGAACACCAATATCAACTCGCCTCCAGAGTGAACACCTCGGATACGTGCTGGTGCCAAATGGCTCATCGGTCGAACTTTCTGACCTCGGTGTCGCTTTAGATTCAGTGTCTGAACTTGAAACCGTTGGCGCAACCGATCTTGGGCGACTATGGCGCGTGCGAGAGCCAAAAGCTGACGTTGCCGAGACTGATGATTCGCCTTGGTCAATCACAAAGGTGGTTCAGGTGTCAGTCTTGCTCGGCTATCTGTTGATGGCTCTTCCTTCGCGAACCTCGCGCCGCCGAGGCACCGAAGAGATCTTCATTGAGTCGGGGGAGGATTCCCAGTGATCAAAAGAGTGATCGCGCTGATTGCAGTGGCAGCGGGCATCTTCAGCCTGATTTGGTTTTCCCCGGCATTCACAGTGACCGTGGGTGACTTGCCCAAAGCAGAAATCCTGAAGGTTAAGGCGCAGGACCTCAGCCTTGTCTGCCCGGGTGGCGTTTATCGCACCGGTGGTGCTTCTGGCACCAAGCTTGGTGCATTCGAGCCAATTGGCGACCCAGACATTAATTCAAATTTCGATGGCCCTGCCGGAACGACGATGCTGATTCGTGGCAGTCAGCTAACCGCGGTTGACCCCGCCGGTCTGGCAGAGCAAAGTTCGGTGTTGATGAACGCCAACCAGGTTCAATCGGTTTCGGTAGATGGTTTGACCGGCCTAACCGGAGCCGCCTGCCAACGACCAACCAACGATCTTTGGTTCATCGGCGGCGACACCAGCACGGGTCGCGAATCTCTTCTAATCGTCAAGAATGTCACGAAGGTTGATTCGACAGTGAATCTCGAAATCTTCAACGAGCGCGGCCTCGTGACGGGTTCTGGAATGTCTGGTATTTCGGTTGCCGCTGGAAAAACAACAGTCATTCCGCTGGCCAGTTATGTGCCAAAAACCAAGACCTTTGTCACTCACCTGGTTAGCCGAGGTGGTTTGGTTGCAGCCTGGATTCAGCAAAAGACAATCCGTGGCCTGGCATCTGGCGGAGTCGACTACGTTTCACCAACAGCTAGGTTTAGCAAGACCCAAGCCATCCCAGGCGTGTTTGTCAGAGGCGCTGCCGATGCGGCAAAGCTCGTTGCCAACGCCGATTTCGCTGACCTGGTTCCTACCTTGCGAGTCTTCGTTCCAGGTTCCAAAGCCGCCACTGTGACTGCCCAGGTTCTCGGTTCAACCGCCACCACCTATGGAACAGTCGTGCGCCAGACCATTCCTGGCGGAACGACGGCAGACATTGCTCTGCCGGGGCTGATGGATGGCGACTTCGTTGCGATTGTGAAATCTGATGAGGTTATCGGAAGCTCCATTCGACTGCATCGCGTCGTTAAAAAAGCCATTGATTTTGCCTGGCTCACAGCCGCCGAATCTCATGACGGGGTGGTTGGCATTTCGGTTCCGACGGCCGGCATCTCAAAGTTGAGTTTGGTGAACCCAACCAACAGCGCGATTGACCTCCGGCTGGTGCAAAACGGCGGTTCTCCAGCGACTTTCAAAATCCCTGCCGCCGGGCAGCTGACCCTAAAGTTTGCGCCGGGCGCCAAACTTGAGCTCTCCGGAAACGGCGAGGCGCTGCTCGGAACATTGATTGTTGATGTCGACGGTTCTCTAGCCGCAGTTCCGCTGGTGGATTACAAAAACCCGGGCGGCCAAGTTGCCGTGATGGTTCGCTAGCGATAGCGGTCGGGAACAAGTTCCCAAGGCTCCTTATCGAGCAGGTGCGCAACCGCGGCAAACACGTATTCCTCGATGTGCATGCGTTCATGCAGTGGGTCAGCTCGGCGAGCGTGACCTAAACGCTCGATCGGCAGACGAAAGATGCAGATGGTCATCTCGGCCTTTTTTGTGGCCCATCGGCGAACGGTCTGTGATTCATCTCGGATGGACGGAGCCTCCATCACTTGCCACTTCAGCTCGGCCAATTCTTCGGGCCAGGTGGCTTGCAGAAACTCACAGGTTGAACGCACGATTTGGTTGAATGCGGCCTGCCGAGATTCGCCGTGGCGATAAAGGTTGCTCAGCACTGGGCGGCGAATGCCACGGCCGTGCCGGTCGCGAAATGCGCCCCTAGAAATCCCTTGATCTGCCATGAGGTCAGTCTATTCATCGCAGTCGCTAGACGGCTAGTTTCAGGGCTCCGCTGGTATCCTAGAGAGGTTACTTTGAAGAACGGAACACATGAGCATCGATTGGGATTCACTCGTCAAAACCTATGACGTTCGAGGTTTGGTTGGCACCGCGCTGACCACCGAAATCGTCACCGCTTTGGCAGCTGGTTTCGTCGACGAGCTAGGTGCAGCCGGCCAAGATGTTGTGGTTGGTCACGACATGCGCGACTCTTCCCCAGAGTTCGCCGACGCCTTCGCAATCGGCGCGCAGGCACGCGGAGCCAACGTGGTTTCGATCGGGCTTTGCTCGACCGACGAGTCTTATTTCGCTTCTGGTCTATTCAATGCTCCGGCGGCGATGTTCACAGCCAGCCATAACCCAGCCGCATATAACGGCATCAAGTTTTCACGAGCCGGCGCACGAGGCATCAGCCTAGACACCGGCTTAGCTGCCAT
>JAGNYY010000083.1 GCA_017984715.1 Rhodoluna sp. | reverse complement strand
GGCGTCAATCCACTCATCCTGGCTGCCGTGGTTTTTGTGGAGACCGCAGTGGTTTCGATCCTTGCAGCATTCTTCAGTGCGCGCCCGGATGAAGCCGATCACCCGATGTTGAGTGACCGGTAAACTAAAGGCATGCTTTCAGTCGTCGCTCTAATTTCTGGTTCAGGTTCGAACCTTCGCGCACTTCTAGAGGCAGCCAACAACCCGCTTAATGGTTTCAAAATCATCGCGGTTGGCTCAGACAACCCTGCCGATGGTCTCGCTCACGCCGAGCTATTCGGTGTTCCAACCTTCGTGGTCACCCCGGGTGCATTTGATAGCCGCGAAAAGTGGGCCGAGGTGCTCTATGACAACGTTATGCACTTCAACCCAGACCTAGTCGTGCTAGCCGGTTTCATGAAGATTCTGCCGCCGAGTTTCGTCGGAGCACTTAGCCCAAACCTGATCAACACCCACCCATCTTTGCTGCCAGCATTCCCTGGCGCTCACGCCGTTCGCGATGCACTAGCTGCTGGCGCGAAGGTCACCGGCGTGACCATCCACGTTGTCGACGAAGGTGTCGATACCGGGCCTCACATCGCCCAGCGCGAAGTCGAGGTCTTGAGCGACGATAACGAGTATGACCTGCACGAACGCATCAAATCTGTTGAGCGTGAACTGCTGGTTGAAACCGTTAAAAATATCGCCGCGAAGACCCTAACCCTGGCCTAGGCCAAGACGCACCTTCGAAAGGCACCACCATGGCAGCACACAACGACCACCAGCCAGCCGACTATCGTCACCGCGACCGCATTGTCGTTCGTCGCGCGCTGATCTCGGTTTCAGACAAGACCGGAGTCGTCGAGTTCGCTCGCGAACTTGCCGCCGAAGGTGTTGACATCATCTCGACCGGTGGCACTTTTGCTGCACTTCAGGCCGCCGGCATTCCGGTGACCGAGGTTTCGCAGATCACCGGTTTCCCAGAAACCCTGGATGGTCGCGTCAAGACTTTGCACCCAACCATCCATGCCGGTTTGCTAGCCGACATGCGTCTGATTGCACACGAGGGGCAACTCGATGCCCTAAACGTTTTGCCTTTTGAGCTAGTAGTTGTGAACCTATACCCGTTTGTGCAGACCGTTCAGTCGGGTGCCAAGGGTGATGCGGTTGTTGAGCAGATCGACATCGGTGGCCCAGCGATGGTTCGAGCTTCGGCCAAGAACCACGCGAATGTTGCCATCGTGGTTGACCCGGGTCGCTACACCGAGATTCTTTCAGCCGTAAAGCAGGGTGGAACCACTCTGAACCAGCGTCGCGAGCTTGCCTACGCAGCCTTCTCGCACACCGCCCGCTATGACGCAGCTGTTTCGGCTTGGTTTGCTTCAGAACTAGAAGGCGACTGGAAGAAGGCCGCCGGCGTCAAGGGTGAAACCGAGAATTCAAACCCAGGTTTCGCATCCACCGTTGAAATCAAGGCGCAGCTTGGAAACGTTTTGCGCTATGGCGAGAACTCACACCAGGCCGCCGCTATTTATCGCACCACCGGCGAGGGCTCGGTTGCCGGCATTGCCCAGGCTCGCCAGTATGGCGGCAAGGAAATGTCTTACAACAACTACGTCGACGCGGATGCTGCACTTCGCGCCGCTTACGACTTCACTGAGCCAGCGGTTGCAATCATCAAGCACGCCAACCCTTGTGGCATCGCGGTTGGTGACTCGACCACCCCGGATGCGATCGCTGACGCGCACGCAAAGGCGCACATGTGTGACTCAATCTCAGCATTCGGTGGCGTGATTGCGTCGAACCGAATCGTGACCGTGACCATGGCAAAGCAGGTTGCTCAGGTGTTCACCGAGGTAATCATCGCCCCGGGCTACGAAATTGAAGCCCTAGGTCTGCTTCTCGAAAAGAAAAACCTGCGCGTTCTAGAGTTGCCAGCCAACTATTCACGCGAGGCACTTGAGATCAAGCAAATCTCCGGCGGCATCCTGGTGCAGGAGCCTGACGAGTTCAGCCAGTTCAATTCACAGGGATGGAAGTTGGTCACCGGTAAGAAAGCCGATGCAGCAACCATGGCAGACCTAGAGTTTGCTTGGCGTGCCTGCCGAGCGGTGAAGTCAAACGGAATCTTGCTTGCCCGCGAAGGCGCTTCGGTTGGCGTTGGCATGGGCCAGGTAAACCGCGTTGATTCATGCAAGCTTGCTGTTGAGCGAGCCGAGTCGCGAGCCAAGGGTTCGGTCGCTGCGTCAGACGCGTTCTTCCCATTTGCTGACGGCCTGCAGATTTTGATTGATGGCGGCGTCAAGGCCGTGGTTCAGCCTGGTGGTTCAGTTCGCGATGAAGAGGTCATCGCAGCGGCCGAAGCCGCCGGAATCACCATGTACTTCACCGGTGAGAGACACTTCTTCCACTAGAAAGCGTCTCGAAGCCACGCCAGCCTAACTGCGGCGCGTGTTAGCCTGAGACCCGCTTTCTGGAATAACTTTCTAGGGTGCGGGATTGGGCTTAAGGATGAGCGAAAAAGGAACTTTGGCAACGTTGTTGCGAATTTTCCCATACGCTAAATCGGCTCTTCCGCGCATCGCGCTAGGTATGGTTGCGGCCATTGCCGCCCACCTATTTGCGCTAGCAATTCCTCAGTTTTTGCGCGATCTGGTCAACTCTCTAAAGGAAAACGGCACTGCCGAGACGCTCATCCCGGCGGTTCTAATCGTGCTGCTTCTGGGCCTTCTCGAAGGCGTATCGGTGCTCTTGCGTCGATGGCTGGTGCTGACCCCGGGCACGCACGTCGAGGCGGGGTTGCGCGCCAAGATCTATTCAAAACTGCAGGATCTTCCGGTCAGCTTTCACGATAAGTGGCCAAGCGGGCAGCTGCTCAGTCGAGCGACCGGCGACCTAAGCCTGATTCGCCGTTGGCTATCTTTTGGCCTAGTGCTTTTTGTTGCGAATGGCCTGACCATCGTGGTTGGCCTCGCGATCCTGTTCACCTTCCACTGGATGCTCGGCCTGATTTTCTTTATTTGCTCGGTGCCGATCTGGATCAAGGGTTTCCAGTTCGAACGCAGTTATCACTCGGTTGCTAGGCTCAGCCAAGACCAGGCCGGCGACCTTGCAACCTCGGTAGAGGAATCGGTTCACGGCATCC
>JAGNYY010000022.1 GCA_017984715.1 Rhodoluna sp. | reverse complement strand
GCTCCAGCCAGCGCGATTTCCATGATGCCCTGTTTGTCCTGGTTGAACACCACTCGACGCTGCAACACCGAGGTCGAGTTGTAGAAGTGAACGATTGCCTTTTTGGCACCCTTCAGCGATTCATAGGTGCGCTCGATGAGAGCATCGCGAGCCTGGGTCAAAACCTGAATGGTTACATCGGCTGGGATGTGGCCATCCTCGATAAGTAGGCGGACAAAGTCAAAGTCGGTCTGGCTCGCCGATGGGAAGCCAACTTCGATTTCCTTGTAGCCCATGTCAACCAAAAGTTTGAACATTTTGAGCTTGCGCTCTGGGCTCATTGGGTCGATGAGTGCCTGGTTGCCGTCTCGAAGGTCTACAGCGCACCAGCGAGGCGCTTCGGTGATGCGCTTGGCCGGCCAAGTGCGGTCTGGCAAATCGACGACGATCTGCTCGTGAAATGGGAGGTATTTGTGAACCGGCATGCCCGATGGGCGCTGGGTGTTTTCCATTTGAAAGTTCTTCCTTGATGAGTGTCGGGTCAGCCAGCAGAAGGCTCCGCGACGAGGAAGGCCGGTTTAGGCCTCGTCGCGGCCACTAAGTAGGAGACCGAAGAACACAATGTCAGGTTAGCACTAGAAGCCGAGCTTGCCCAGCTGCTTAGGGTCACGCTGCCATTCCGAGGCAACCTTCACGCGAAGCCCGAGGAACACCTTGTGCCCAATCAACTTCTCGATCTCAAGACGTGAACGCTTACCGACATCGATCAATCGCGAACCCTTGTGGCCAATAATGATGCCCTTTTGACTGTCTCGCTCTACGAAAATATTGGCATGAATGTCGGTGAGATTTTGCCCCTTACGCTTAGACATTTCATCGATGGTCACTGCAATCGAGTGAGGCAACTCATCGCGAACACCCTCGAGAGCCGCTTCACGGATCAGCTCGCAAATACGATTCTCAAGAGTTTCATCGGTGACGGCCTCAGGTGGATAAAGTGCAGGAGACTCCGGCAACAGGTCGATTAGAACCTTGGTGAGGACTTCGAGCTGATCCTCTGCCACTGCCGAAACGGGAACAATCGCTCGCCACTCGCGCAGGTTAGAAACGGCAACCAACTGTTCGGCAAGTTGCTCAGGCGAAACCAACTCACTCTTGGTAATAACCGCAACCAACTTGGCGCGACGAAACTCACTGAGCTGCTCATTAATAAAGTTGTCTCCGGGGCCAATTTTCTCGTTGGCCGGGATGCAAAAACCAATCACGTCAACATCACCAAGGGTTTGTTCGACTAAGTCGTTCAGTCGTTGACCAAGGAGTGTGCGCGGTCGGTGAAGACCAGGGGTGTCAACCAGAATTAGCTGACCGAAATCGCGGTGAACGATTCCGCGAATCGCGCGACGAGTGGTTTGAGGTTTGGCGCTGGTAATGGCGATTTTCTCGCCCACCAAAGCGTTTGTCAGTGTCGACTTGCCAACATTCGGTCTTCCGACAAAGGACGCAAATCCTGATCTGTGCTCGGCCATTATTTCTCCTGCTCGATTGAATCGAAGGCAGACAGGCTGTCGGCCAAGTTTTGGTCTTTGCTCACTAGAACGGTGACTAAGTGTTTACGACGCGCCTCGATACGGTCTGCAGTCAGACTAAGCCCACTCACAGTTACGCGATCACCACGCTTAGGCAGTTTGCCAAGTTCCTTGGTCAACAAACCACCGACACTATCAACGTCTTCATCTTCGAGATCGAGTTCAAACAACTCACCCAACTCAAATAGCGGTAAACGAGAGCTGACTCTCAGAGTGCCGTTATCCAAGGTCTCGACGTCAGGCACATCCCTGTCGTACTCATCCGATATGTCACCGACGATTTCCTCGATTACGTCTTCCATAGTCGCTAAACCGGCTACTCCGCCATATTCATCGATGATGATCGCAATATGTCTTGAGCTGGTTTGCATTTCTCGAAGCAGGTCATCGACCGGCTTCGATTCAGGAATGAAGATTGCTGTTCGAGCAACCTCGCCCGCCAGAGTGCCATCCATGCTTGCTGGATTTTCATGCAGCAATCGGGCCACGTCCTTGATGTAAAGGACTCCTCTGATGTCATCAACGTCATTTCCTATAACCGGAAGTCGCGAGTATCCCCTGGCCAAAAATATAGACATTGCCTTCGTGAGATTTGCGTCAACAGAGACCGTTGCCATGTCGATGCGCGGGACCATGATTTCGCGAACAATAGTTTCACCAAACTCTTCAACCGAGTCGTGAAGCTCTTGCTCGAATTCTTCGGGTTCATCCTCGCGGGGCAGCGAAAGCGGAGTGAAAAGAAGGTGAATAGAATTCAAGGCCGGCTTCAGAAAACCGATTAGGCGCTTGGCGAATGCACGATGCCCTAATCGACTGCTAGCCAGTTGCGTGCCCAACAGCAAGGCCAACATGAGTCCGATAGAAATTGAGATTGACCACCAAAGGCCCAGCGGATCAAAGATCTGAACACTTAGAACGCCAAAGATTCCGGTGAGTGAAAGTCGAACGAAACTAAGTGACTCTGCCTTCTCGATTTCATCCGGATTCGCCTCAAGAGCACCCTTAGCAATCGCTGCCAAGAAGGTCAGCAAAGCCAGGGCTATCGAAACCCAAACCACGAGAAGAGACAACTAAGCCCCCAGTTCGGCAGCGTAGAAGGCTTCGAGAATTTCGCGCTGCAGCCCGAACATTTCTTTTTCTTCGTCTGGCTCAGCATGATCAAAACCTAAAAGGTGCAGAACACCATGAGTCGTGAGCAAGAGAATTTCATTGATGGTTTGGTGCCCAGCAGTTTCTGCCTGAGCAGCCGCTACCTGAGGGCAAACTACGATGTCGCCTAGCAAACCTGCCGGAGTGAGCTGCCCCTCGGACCCAGGGCGAAGCTCGTCCATCGGAAAACTCAACACGTCGGTCGGACCTGGCTCGTCCATCCACTGCACGTGAAGAACTTCCATGGCTGGTTCGTCGACGAAGACTATTGCAAGGTCCGTGTCTGGGTGCAAGTGCATGTAGTCGAGGGCAAAGGTCGCCAAGGCTAAGACTCTTACTTCATCAACCGATTCAGCTGATTCGTTGTTTATCTCGATGCTCATTTTTCACTCGTTTTCTTGGCGATTCGATTCTGGGCAGCCTCGTTGTTGGCAGCTTTCTTGGCCAACTTGGCGTCGTCATGTTTTGAATAAGCATCGACTATCTTGGCCACCAGGGTGTGACGCACCACATCATCCGATGTGAGAATCGAAAAGTGCATGTCTTCCACACCGGAAAGCACCTCGGTCGCGAGCTTAAGACCTGAAGTTCCATTTGGAAGGTCAATCTGAGTTACATCGCCGGTAACGATCATTTTCGAATTGAAACCGAGTCTCGTTAGGAACATTTTCATTTGTTCCGGTGTGGTGTTTTGAGCCTCATCCAAAATGATGAATGCGTCATTCAGGGTGCGCCCACGCATGTAGGCCAATGGGGCCACCTCGATGGTGCCCGAGGTCATCAGCTTTGGAATGGACTCAGGGTCGAGCATGTCGTGCAAGGCATCAAATAGAGGTCTCAGGTAAGGGTCGATTTTGTCGTTGAGTGTGCCGGGCAAGAAGCCAAGCTTTTCACCTGCTTCAACAGCCGGACGTGTCAGAATGATGCGACTGATTTCCTTGCGCTGAAGGGCCTGTACCGCTTTCGCCATCGCCAAATAGGTCTTTCCAGTGCCCGCTGGTCCTATTCCAAAAACGATGGTGTTGTTGTCAATGGCATCAACATAAGTTTTTTGACCCAGGGTCTTAGGTCGGATGGTTTTGCCCCGCGAGCTGATGATGCTCTGGCTTAGGACATCCGCTGGCCTGGCAGCGCCATCCTCGATCATTCGAGCCGACCGGGTGAAATCCTGCGGCAATAGATCTTGACCGGCTTGGATTAGCTCGATCATTTCTTCAACTAACTGTTTTGCAGCGGCCACTTGGGTTGGCTTTCCTTGCAAAACGATCGAGTTACCGCGAGCGTGTACATCGACCTCTGGGTAGGTCGACTCGAGGGTTTTGAGAAGTCGATCTTCGGAACCAAACAACGCAACCATGAGAACACCCTGAACTTCAATGCGGGCGACTGATGCACCTTCAGCAGCAGACTTAGACAAGTTCAACCCTCGGGGTTCGAGAGGTTATGTGCCCGTGAGCGTGAAAGACTGTCTGCCCCGCTGCCGCGCCGGTGTTGAACGAGATTCGGAAGCTTTCATCCGCGTGCTTGATCGCGAGCTCGCTGCCCAGTTTCATGACTGCAACCAGAGATGCCTCATCGTTGAGAGTCAGTTCGGCGACATTCGAATAGTGCATTTTGGGGATAACCAGGATGTGTAACGGCTGACGCGGTGATGCATCCCAGAAGGCAATCGCAAGCTCAGTCTCGCCGACAATCTTGGCCGGAATCTCCCTACGAGCGATCTTGCAAAAAATGCAGTTTTCCATTGCTTCCTCCATGCTCAGGCTAACCCCACAACCCGAGCTTCGATTGAATGACTGAGATAGCCGCGACACCTGCCGTTGAGGTTCGCAAAATCGGTTCGCCTAAGTGGACTCGAATAGCTCCGGCGTCCTCAAGAGCTTCGAGTTCGTGATCGCTGATTCCGCCCTCCGGACCAACCACAATCGCAATCGACTTCTGGCTTGCGTTGAAATCAAGTGAACCCAATCCAACTGAAGAGGTCGGGTCGAGAACTAGGACAAGGTCGAAGTTCTTCACCGATGCAACGAGCTGCTTAGAACCTATCGGCTGCGCAACAACGGGCTCGAAGACGCGCAGAGATTGCTTGGCAGCTTCACCGACGATGGTCTGCCATCTCTCGACGCTCTTGGCAATCTTCGCGCCTTCCCACTTAGAAATAGAGCGCTCAGCTTGCCAAGGAATAACCCCCCAGCAACCTAGTTCGGTTGCCGCCTGAACAGCCAACTCATCTCGGTCACCCTTGGCTAGAGCTTGGATGATGGTTAGCCCTACCGACGGAGCTGATTCTTGCTCCACCGAACTCACTTGAACGGTCAAAGAACTGTTGCCGAGTGCGGAAACTTCACCCCTCACACGCAAACCCCTGCCGTCGGAAAGCTGAATCCCCTCGCCAACTCGCATGCGACGGACATTGACGGCGTGTTTGCCCTCGGAACCACCAAGAGTCAAGGCAAGGCCAGCAGCTGGCGGTGTAGCAAACGTGGTCCGGAACAGTGGTTCAACCATTAGCGGCGCTTTCCGGCAAAAAAGCCCTGCTGGTGTTTGACCAGTTTGATGCTGTCGTTCTTGCGCAATTTAGCAAGGCTTCGGAAAAGCTCTTTCTGCTTCGAGTCAAGCTTGCTAGGGGTGACCACTTGGAAGGCGATCTTCAAATCTCCCCGCCCAGATGAACGAAGTCGACTTACTCCCTTGCCCTTGATCGTCAGCACGTCTCCGGTTTGTTGCCCAGAAGCAACTTCAATTTCGATCTCGCCGTCAAACGTTTGAATTTTTGCGAAACCGCCGAGAACTGCATCGTGAAGCGGCACTTCAACCGTTGCCGTTAGATCATCGCCCGCGCGACCAAACACATCATGAGGGGTAACCGAAATATCAACGTAAAGGTCACCGTTTGGCCCACCTGCAAAGCCAACTTCACCCTGGCCACTTAGCTGAAGACGCAGCCCGTCTTCGACACCCGCTGGAACGGCTAGGTCAATGTTGCGTCGTGCACGAACACGGCCTTGGCCTCGGCAATCCAGGCAAGGATCCTGAATAACCTGACCGAAACCTCGACAAGCCGAGCAAGGCTGCGAAGTCATTACGTTTCCAAGGAGTGAGCGCACTTGACGTTGAATCTGACCGGCACCTCGGCAGACGTCACAGACGCTGAGGCTCGTGCCTGGTCGGCAGCATGACCCTTCGCAAGTGCCGCACAAAATAGCGGTATCGACTTCGATGCTTTTCTCGGCACCGAAGACCACTTCTTCGAGAGTCATCTCAACTCGGAGCAGAGCATCTTGGCCTCGCTCTGCACGTGAACGAGGACCGCGCTGACCCCCACCGCCAAAGAACGTATCAAAGATGTCACCAAAGCCGCCAAAGCCTGAACCACCGAATGGATCTTGCCCACCCATGTCGTACTGACGTCTTGAATCGTTGTCGCTTAGAACCTCGTATGCGTGCGTGACGGCCTTGAAGCGCTCTTCGGAGTCAGCTCCGGGGTTGACGTCAGGGTGCAATTCACGAGCCAGCTTGCGATAAGCCTTTTTAATCTGGTCTGCGCTTGCATCTCGAGCGACTCCGAGAACCTCGTAGTGGTCAGCCATTAGTGCCTCAGTTTCCTAGTGCTTTGGTCAGATAACGTGCGACCGCTCGGACCGCTGAAATGTTCGAAGAATAATCCATGCGAGTTGGGCCGATTACGCCAAGCTTGGCGATTTCACTGCCATGGTTTTCATAACCTGACACGACCACGGATGCATTGGCCAAACTCTCAAATGGGTTTTCACGCCCAATGCTTAGGCTCACGCCGTGACGCTCCGACTGCATTTCTGTGATGAGTTTGAGCAAAACAACCTGCTCTTCAATGGCCTCAAGAACCGGAGAGATGCTGCCCGGGAAATCTTCTTCGCGTTTAGCCAGATTCGCTGTGCCTGCAAGGATTATTTTCTCCTGCCGATTGGCATCAACTTGCTCTAGCAGACTCTCGACAACCAACCGAACCTGTCCTCGGCTGGCAACTGCAAACCCATCTTCGAAGCCATTTAGCAACTCGGCTACCTCGGCCAGCGCCGCACCGGCCAATTCGAAGTTCAACTTGCTTCTGATTTCACTGACGAGCTGAACATCGACAACCTGATTTAGCTCAATAACATGCTGCTGAATTCGGCCACTGTCGGTGATGAGAATCAACAACACTCTCGTATCGGCAGATTGTATGAGCTCGATATTGCGCACTTTCGCACGGCCCAAACTCGGGTACTGCACCATGGCGACCTGATTAGTCAGCTGCGAGAGCAATCGAACAGTACGGCCCAAGGTTTCGTCTAGGTCAACGCTGCCAACCATGAAGTTAGAAATGGCAGATTTCTCTCCACTTGAAAGAGGCTTTACCTCGCCCAACCGATCAACGAACAATCGATAACCCTTGTCAGTTGGAACGCGACCCGACGAAGTGTGAGGAGCGTGAATAAGATTCTCTTCTTCGAGCATCGCCATTTCGTTGCGAATGGTGGCGGAGGAAACACCGAACTGGTGACGCTCTACTAGAGACTTTGAACCAACCGGCTCTTTTGTCTGAATGTAGTCCTGGACGATAGCGCGAAGCACCTCGAGACTCCGTTCGGGAATCATTGGTGCCTCCTAGATGATCGTGTCAATAGCGCCATTGGCACTCGAACTACCTGAGTGCCAATATTACCCGCATCTTGGGTTTCGGTAGGCTAGGAAACGATGAAGGAGACCGATGTCTGACCAGAGCGATTACTCACCGAAGCCAACCCCAATGACGCCCGAGCAAGAGCGACTTTGGGCAATTGCTGTTCACGCATTCGGCGTTGTCCTAGAGTTTTTCGCACCGGTGCTCGGCTACTTGATCCTCAAAGACCGAGGGCCATTCATCAGGCACCACGTCACCGAGTCATTGAACTTCGGAATCACGATGCTGTTGCTATACGTGCTGCTTGCCATTTCTATTGTGGGTTGGTTCTTTTTCTGGGTCCCGCCGATTATCTGGACCATCATGCGAATTTACGCCGCATACAAGGCGAGTCTTGGAGAGTTTTATCGCTATCCACTAATCATTCGGCTCGTGCGTGGCTAGCTAAGTAGTTGACGAACTAGTAGGTCGGCTAAGAGTCGACCTTTTAGTGTCAGCACTAGCGTGCCCCGAATTGCCGATGCAGGTTCGACCAACTCATCTGCGATGAAGCCCGCGACGAGCTTTCCAGCTTCCGAGTTGATGCTCTTGGCGAGTTCAACGGACAATCCGCTTGCAACCCGAATCTCTAGAAGGAGCCGCTCCTCAAGCCGAGTGCGATCTCCAAGAGTTTCTCGACCAGCAGCTGGCGACACACCATCGAGCAACTTGCCTGAATAGGCGCTTGGGTGCTTCACGTTCCACCAGCGCACTCCCCCAACGTGACTGTGCGCACCGGGTCCATAACCCCACCAATCCTGAGATTGCCAGTATGAAATGTTGTGCGCCGATCGATTATCAGTCGAACTTGATTTTCTTGCCCAGTTACTTACTTCATACCAAGCAAAACCAGCTGCCGAAAGTAGTTCATCGGCTAGCTCATACTTGTCAGCTTGTAGGTCTTCGTCGGGTTCCGGCAAAAGACCACTTCGAATCTGACGCGCTAGCTTTGTGCCATCTTCAACAATTAGCGAATAGGCAGAGATGTGGTCTGGTGAAAGTGCGATTGCGGCCTGCAGGCTAGTGCGCCACTCCTCCAGCGTCTCGCCTGGAGCCCCATAAATGAGATCAACCGAGGTTGCCAGACCAGCACGTTTGGCAGCGCTAACCACTACTGGCAAGTTCTCGGGGTTATGGGTTCGTTCAAGTGTCTGCAACACAGAAGGCACGGCCGACTGCATGCCGAAAGACACCCGATTGAAACCACCCCGGCGAAGCTCGCTTAGGTATTCAAAGTCGACGTTGTCAGGGTTCGCTTCTGTGGTTACTTCAGCCCCAACTTCTAAACCGAATTCTGATTCGAGACTAGTCAGAATTTTGACGAGGTCTGAAGCCTGAAGTTGTGTCGGTGTTCCGCCCCCGAAAAACACAGTTTTTAGTTTGCGCGATGGCACTTCTGAGCGATCGAGCGCCTTTGCGCTGAACTCAATTTCTCGAATCAGCGTGTCGGCATAGTCACTCTGAGGTGCACCCTCAAGCTCGGTTGCGGTGTAGGTGTTGAAGTCGCAATATCCGCAGCGCACACGGCAAAAAGGGATGTGCACGTAGGCGTGAAACGATCTCGACTCGGCGCCAACCGACGCCTGACCGGGAAGCAGACCATCCGAGGGTGCTGGGTCGGCAATTGGAAGTGGGCCGGCCAATTACTTGCCCTTCTTTTCGCCCTTTTTCTCAGCGTCAGTGGATAGCGCTGCAATGAATGCCTCTTGAGGAACTTCGACGCGACCAATGGTCTTCATGCGCTTCTTACCCTCTTTTTGCTTCTCGAGAAGTTTGCGCTTACGGCTAATGTCGCCGCCATAACACTTAGCCAAAACGTCCTTACGCATCGCACGGATGGATTCACGGGCAATGATGCGAGCACCGATGGCGGCCTGAATTGGCACTTCGAACTGCTGGCGAGGAATAAGCTCGCGAAGTTTTCCGGTAATCATGACGCCATAGGCGTAAGCCTTGTCCTTGTGCACGATGGCGCTGAATGCGTCAACCTGTTCGCCCTGGAGCAAGAGGTCTACCTTCACCAGGTCACCCTGAGCCATGCCGATTTCTTCATAGTCAAGCGAGCCATAGCCGGCGGTTTTGCTCTTTAGTTGATCGAAAAAGTCAAAAACGATTTCGGCCAAAGGCAGCTCATAACGCAACTGAACTCGGTCTTCGCCAAGGTACTGCATGTCGAGCATGGTTCCGCGCCGAGACTGGCAAAGCTCCATGATGGTGCCGACGTAGTCCTTCGGGCTCAAAATCGTGGCTCGAACCAAGGGCTCCATGATCTTCTTGATTTTGCCGCCAGGGAACTCACTCGGGTTGGTGACCACAATTTCGTCACCGTTTTCCAACGTCACTTCATAGACCACGGATGGCGCGGTGGCGATTAGGTCGAGGCCAAACTCGCGTTCGAGGCGCTCTGTGACGATTTCGAGGTGCAGCAGACCTAGGAATCCGATTCGGAAACCGAACCCGAGAGCCACAGAGGTCTCTGGCTCATAAACCAGAGCAGCATCCGAGAGCTTTAGCTTGTCAAGGGCTTCGCGAAGCACCGGATAGTCACTGCCGTCAATTGGGTAAACGCCCGAGAACACCATTGGCTTAGGGTCTGCGTAACCCTTTAGAGGCTCGGTAGCCGGGTTCATCTTGGTGGTTACGGTGTCGCCAACCTTGGACTGGCGAACATCCTTCACGCCGGTGATTAGGTAACCCACTTCACCGACACCGAGACCCTTGGTTGGTTCCGGTTCTGGCGAAGAGACTCCGATCTCAAGAGCTTCGTGAACTGCCTTTGTTGACATCATCGTGATCTGCTCGCGAGGCTTAAGGTGGCCGTCAATCATGCGAACATACGTGACCACACCCCGGTAAGAGTCGTAAACCGAGTCGAAAATCATTGCGCGGGCAGGAGCGTTTGGGTCACCGACCGGGTTGGGAATTGTTCCAACAATCTTGTCGAGCAGTGCATCGACACCGATTCCGGTCTTACCGGAGACACGAAGGCAATC
>JAGNYY010000021.1 GCA_017984715.1 Rhodoluna sp. | reverse complement strand
ACCTTGCCATCGGTCAAGCCCTTGCCATTGTCAGAAACGGTGATCAAGAGTTGCTTCTGCTTGCGTTCGGCGTTGATGGCGACAACACCACTTCGGTCGGCCAAACCGTGCTCAACCGCATTGGTGACAATCTCAGTCAGAGCAACCGCCAAGGGGGTGGCCATATCGCTCTTCAGCTGACCGAATCGTCCATCAATCAGGGTTCGAACCGAGGTGTTCATGCTCGAAGCGACCTCGCTGGCCAACATCAGAACGCGATCAAAGACCTCGTCGAAGTTCACATCCTGGTTCAGGCCCTCTGACAGGGTGTCGTGCACGAGCGCGATGGCGGCAACGCGTCGCATGGCCTGGTTTAGCGACTCTTTGACTTCGTCACTTTCACTGCGTCGCGCCTGAATTCGCAGCAAGCTGGCCACAGTTTGCAGGTTGTTCTTCACACGGTGGTGAATTTCACGGATGGTCGCATCCTTGGTGATCAGCTCACGCTCTTGGCGGCGAAGTTCGGTCACGTCGCGACACAAAACAATCGCGCCGGTGCGCTGGCCGCCCTGGCGAAGCGGAATCGAGCGCACGGTAAGCGTGATGTTGGCCGACTCCATGTCGGTGCGCCAGGGGGCGCGACCGTTGAGAACCAGAGGCAGCGATTCATCGACATTCATGCGCGTCTTCAACACCGGCGCGGAAGCAGCGGCGAGAGTCTGGCCTTCCAACTCCCCCTTGATGCCGAGGCGGTTGAACGCGGAAAGCCCGTTCGGGCTAGCAAACTCGACAACGCCGTCGACATCGAGGCGAAGCAAACCGTCGTTGGCTCGCGGGGCTCCGCGACGAGGCCCGGTCTGGTTGGCAAAGTCTGGGTAGGCGCCGTCGGCCATCATGTCGAGCAAATAGTTGCCACAGCTCAGATAGTTCAACTGAAGCTTGTTCGGAGCCTTGGCTTCGGCCAGATTTGTGTGTCGAGTGACCACGGCAATCGGCTTTTCGGTGACCTCTTCAGATTTGTTCGAAATGCGTCGACGAATCGGAATCGCACTGAACCGAGTCAGCAAACCGTCGTAGGTGTCTGGTGCGCCAAGGTGCTGTGAAAGACCCGACTCGAATGCCTTAGTGACCGCACTTGACCACTCTTTGCGGATTGGCTCACCTGCGATGTCTCGGAAGAAGATTGTTGCGGCACTAGATGGGCGAGCGTGGCCGGCGGCAACGAAGGAACCCTCGCTGGTTGGAATCCAAAGCACCAAGTCGGCAAACACTAAGTCGGCAACCAACTGCCAATCAGAAAGCAGCAGGTGCAGCCACTCGATATCGGCGTTGCTCGCCTTACCGTGCTTCTTGAATAGGTCGCTTAGTGATGACACTTAACCGAGTTTAGATGGGTCTAGGCGACTTGCGCCCATCACCAATCTCAAAATTGTGTCGCGCGAACTGAGCGATGGCTTGCCTTGCGCCAGAAGATCGCTTGAGCATCGCCAAAGGAACCATTTCTAGAACCGCCCGGTCACAGGAGGTTCGATCTTCAGGAATGAACCACCGAATTTCACACCGACAAAATTCCATAATTGCGTCCTCCACCTGTTGTTGCGCCCGCACACCCAGCGCACTCGAACGCAGTCGATTCGCAACCAGGATGGGCGCCCGCGCCAACGTGCGCAGCTGCTCGTAAGATTCGCAGAAACGCTTTACGCCAACCTGATCGGCACTCAACACCGCGATCGTTGTCTCACACACCTCGAGCGCCGTTCGCGTCGCTACGTTCCTGTCGACAATGCCACCGACTTGTTTTAGCCCAGCTTCAAGTGGGGTTGCCAAATCGAGAACCACGAATTCATAACTCTCAAGGGCCTTCGCTATTAGACCGCGTGTTTTATCTGCAGTAATCTCTGGCCACCTAGGCTCGGACCCCAACCCAGTGAGCACCGATAGAGAACCGTGCCCAACTTGATATTCGATGGCTAGACGTTCAAATTGTTCCCTATCCAAACGGTCTTGGCCAACGAGGCGAGCTGCCGCCGCCAGCCCTGGGGGCGGTTCGCTGATGCCTAACATGGTGCCAATGCTTGATGCATAGGTATCTAAGTCAACCAACAGAACACGCCTGCCCGCGGTTGCCAGTTCGCAGGCAATATTTAGAGCCAGGGTTGACTTTCCGGGCGAGCCAGCGGCACCCCAAACGCAAATCGAGCCGCCGGTGACTGGGGCAGCATCTCGCCCATTCCGCTTGAAAAGATCAATCATTCCCAAGGTTTCTCTTCAAGATCATCGATAACGCGTCCTTGGAGGCAACGGCATCCAATATTGGGCTAACCGATTCGACGGGGACCAAAACCTGCACCTGAGGTTGCTGTTCGGCCAGAACGCCGGTGGCCTCGGCAACATCAACAATCTCGGCATCTAAAACCAACGTCATCGGAGCGCCAAACGATCCGCCTTCAGTTGCCTCCGACACCCAGATGTCAACAAAGTCACCAACGCCCACCCCCTGAGGTAAAGGCATGGTGGAAGAAATCACCACCGGCTGGCGGGCATCGATGATTGCCGAGGCCACCGAACCCAACGCAACCAACTGCCCAACGGCCATGGTGTTGAGCAAATAGTTTCCCGGTTCTAGGTCTCCGGGCTTGAGATAGAGCGAAGCCGAGCCTCCCAAGTTCATTCTGACCACTCGAAAGCTGTTCTCAGTGATCATTGACCCGCTGGCCGCTGGTTTTGCGGCAACCAAAAACTCGTCTGTTCGATTATTTTGCTCAATGACCCACCAAACACCCGTCATCGAGAGGGCGATTAGAAACACACCCAACAACAAGTTTCTTCTGGACATGAATTGTTGAGCACCAAGACGTTTTTTCTTCATGCCGGCAACTCTTTAGGAGAATCAGGATTGAATGTCGAAGTTCTCCACATCAATCAAGTCAAGATGCGCCATCCCTGCGAAGGGCAAGAGCAAGATGCTTTCGGGCTCTCCAGATTCCACGAGCATCGCCTCCCCCAGGAAATCAAGCACCACGAAGTTGGCAGATAACTTATCGCCTAAAGGTTGCAGCCGAATGCTGAATGGCAGCGGCAACCGCTCTAAGAAGTCCAGGATGCCTATCGGCACGAAACGGCTTGTCGGGACCCCTGAATTTACCAACTCAATCATGGAGATTTTTGAAACAGCCTCGAGGCGAATCAACTTGAAAACGTTTGAACCCAGAGCCATCCCCGCCACGAAATCTCTACCGAGGATCGGGGCCGCGAGTTCGGTGATGCTCTCTCGTTGGTGCCAGACACGCAACACCTGACTGCGCCCAAAGAAGTGCCTCGGTTGGGTAGCCGTCAAGTAGCCATCGAACTGTGCTTCGAGGTCCTCAAAAATGTGATCTAGGTTCATCCAAGCATTTTCGTACACAGTTCTTTAAAAACAATGGTTATCCACAGGTTATAAAAACCCCTTTACTTCACCTCGCCACCCTTATAGCGTGAAATTCCTTCCTATTTTGGGGGAGAAAGAGCGGGGGATCATGTCTAACAAGACACCCGAACCGAATAACGAGGAAAACAGAGATGCCATTGGGGCTGGCGACTCTCACAACGAATCAACAAGCTCCAAGGCTCAAGGATCAGAACCGCCTGCCAAAGATGGAGAGGAGTCGGGGACTAACGATTCTCCACCCGCCCCCATCAAGGCTCGAAAGGTAAGGAATCCGATCGAGTCTGAAGAATATTTCGGCGTTCAATACAGCCGAACGAAAGATCTACCCGACCCGGTTGAGAGCCTGAAGGTTTTGGCAACTGGCGTGGTGGAGGTTATAGCGGGGACCAGACAGGTAGACCAGTTGGCGAGGTGGTTAACCGATGATGTCTATCAGCGCCTGCAGTTTCGAGCACGGCGAGCTGAGGCGCAGCGAGTTGAACAGGGCGTGAAAGCGCACTATCAAAACCTGCGCGTGGGAGGCTTGCGAACCTGCTCTCCACGCGACGGAGTGATTGAGTCTGTGGTCTTGTTGAGCTCGAAGTCCCGAACACGCGCAGTCACAATTCGCCTAGAGGGAATCAACTCTCGCTGGCGCGCAACTTCTGTTTCTGTTCTCTAGAGAAATCAGCTACGGAAGAACGAGCTACCCTGGCCGCCTGACTCAGGTTTCTGAGTCGGTGCGGCTGGGGTTTCGTTTTGCTCGGCTGCACCGTGAACCTCGGCTGAACCATCCTCAGCAGGTGAGGTGTAGGTCAACTGGGCCTGATCAACCACTGGGGCTGGGGCAACTTCAACCTCGAGGTTGAACAAGAAGCCGATTGACTCTTCCTTGATCGCGCCCATCATCTGCTGGAACATGTCGTAACCCTCGCGCTGGTATTCAACCAGTGGGTCACGTTGTGCCATGGCACGAAGGCCGATGCCTTCCTTCAAGTAGTCCATCTCATACAGGTGGTCACGCCACTTGCGGTCGACAACCGAAAGAACAACGTTGCGCTCAAGTTGACGCATGGTGTCGGTTCCAAGGGCCTCCTCGCGCTTTTCATAGGCGATGCGCGCATCGCTCGTGAGTTCACGGGTCAACCACGCCTTGGTTAGCTTCGAGCGGTTTCCTGCTTCGACTAAGACTTCCTGGATGGTTAGACCAACCGGGTAGATGGTGCGAAGTTCTGTCCACAGCGCTTCGAGATCCCAGTCAGAGCCTGAAGTGTCAGAGATGTGGCTGTCGACGATGGCAGCGATAACGTCGCCCAAGAAGCCTTCGGTGCGAGCCTTGATGTCGTCACCCTCAAGGATGTGGCGGCGGTCGCTGTAGATTGCTTCGCGCTGACGGTTTAGAACATCGTCATATTTCAAAACGTTCTTGCGGATCTCGGCGTTGCGGCCTTCAACCTGGCTCTGAGCGCTCTGAATAGCGCGGCTGACGATCTTTGACTCGATTGCGGTTTCGTCAGGCACACCTGGTCGGTTCATCAAGGCAGTTGCCGCACCCGAGTTGAACAGACGCATAAGATCGTCGGTCAACGATAGGTAGAAGCGAGATTCACCCTTGTCACCCTGGCGACCGGTTCGACCGCGCAGCTGGTTGTCAATGCGGCGTGACTCGTGACGCTCGGTTCCGAGCACGTATAGACCGCCTACTTCGAGAACCTTCTCGGCTTCGATAGCAACTTCTGACTTGATGCGCTCAAACTCGCTGGCCCAAGCCGCCTCGTAGGCATCCGGGTTTTCTTCGGTGTTCAAACCGCGCTTAGCAAGTGATTCCACGGTCAGGAACTCGGCGTTTCCACCGAGCATGATGTCGGTGCCTCGACCAGCCATGTTGGTTGCCACGGTGACAGCACCAAAGCGACCGGCCTGCGCGACAATGGCTGCTTCGCGAGCGTGGTTCTTGGCGTTCAAGACCTCGTGGCGCACACCAGCCTTGGCAAGCAGGCGTGAAAGGTATTCGCTCTTCTCGACGCTGGTGGTTCCGACCAACACTGGCTGGCCGACTGCGTGGCGGGCTGCGATGTCCTTTACGACCTCGTTGAACTTAACTTCTTCGTTTTTGTAGATCAGGTCTGGCTGATCGATTCGAATTCTTGGCTTGTTAGTTGGAATAGCGACGACGCCGAGCTTGTAGGTGCTCATGAATTCGCCGGCTTCGGTTTCTGCCGTACCAGTCATGCCTGAAAGCTTGTTGTAAAGGCGGAAGTAGTTCTGCAAGGTAACGGTAGCCAGAGTCTGGTTCTCGGCCTTTACATCCACGCCTTCCTTGGCTTCGATCGCCTGGTGAATACCTTCGTTGTAACGGCGACCGGCCAAGATGCGGCCGGTGTGCTCGTCAACGATCAGCACTTCGCCATCCATGACGACATAGTCTTTGTCGCGCTTGAATAGCGCCTTGGCGCGAATCGAGTTGTTTAGGAACGAAATCAGCGGGGTGTTTGCAGATTCATACAGGTTGCTGATACCTAGGTAGTCTTCGACCTTTTCGATTCCAGGCTCAAGGATTCCGATGGTGCGCTTCTTTTCGTCAACTTCATAGTCGATCACTGGCTGAAGGCGGTCGGCGATCTTCGAGAACTCGGCAAACCAGCGGTTTGCGTCACCTGATGAAGGACCAGAGATGATGAGCGGGGTGCGAGCCTCATCGATAAGAATCGAGTCAACCTCATCGACGATGGCATAGAAGTGACCGCGCTGAACTAGGTCGGCCTGGGTCCAGGTCATGTTGTCACGAAGGTAGTCGAAACCAAATTCGTTGTTGGTTCCATAGGTAATGTCAGCAAGATACTGCTCGCGACGAACCGCTGGCTCTTGGTTCGAAATGATGCAGCCGGTGGTCATGCCGAGGGCGCGGAAAACGCGACCCATGAGCTCACTCTGGTAGCCGGCTAGGAAGTCGTTTACGGTGACCACGTGCACGCCGCGGCCTGCGATGGCGTTTAGGTAAGCAGGGAGGGTAGCGACCAAGGTCTTACCCTCACCGGTTCCCATTTCGGCGATGTTGCCAAGGTGTAGGGCTGCTCCACCCATGAGCTGAACATCGAAAGGACGCATACCCAAGGTGCGCTTGGCCGCTTCACGCACGGCGGCGAAGGCTTCTGGGAGCATGTCATCGAGGCTCTCGCCGGCGGCATAACGCTCACGCAAGACCACGGTTTCGTTCTGGAGTTCTTCGTCGCTGAGCGCGGTGAAGTTGACTTCGAGTGCGTTAATGGCGTCGGCATAATTGCGAAGCTTCGCAAGGATTCTGCCCTCGCCTGCGCGCAGTAGTTTGTCGATGATGTTAGCCAAGATTTTGCTCCAAACCGGTTGTGTTGGTCTACCTCCAATCTTAGACGAAGGGCCCAGCCGGATAGCGGCTGAGCCCCTCGTTCGCTGATAGGCGAATCTGTTGATTTAGCGCTCTATGAGAGCGTCAAGACTCCGTAGTTCCAGCCCTTGCGGCGGTAGACCACGCTCGGCTTGCTCGTCTCGGAATCCAGGAACAAATAAAAATCGTGCCCGACTAGCTCCATGTGATACAGGGCATCGTCAACCGACATGGCGTTGCCGGCAAACTCCTTGCGACGAATTACTACTGGGCTATCGCCAAGATCAGGCGCAGCCTCAACCTCTGGCGATGATGTTCGACCAAGAAGCACATCGGCATCCACCGCGTGAATATCAAGGGCCGCAAAGTCATTTGCCGTCAATTCACTGGTGCCGAGCGAACCGTGAGCGCCGTGGTGCACCTTGCGTCGGTCTGCAGCTCGACGTAGTCGCTCGGTTAGCTTGCCAAAGGCGATGTCAAAGGCTGAAAACTTGTCGCCGGCGTGTGCCTCGGCACGAATCACGTGACCTGGCTCGACCACGGTTAGTTCAACCTGATCTTCGGGGCCGGAGGTTCTGCTGTGATCATGTCGGGTCACTTTAATTTCAAGGGATTGCACCTTGTGGGCCAGTTGTTCAACCTTGTGAGCGCGTTCGGCGACATAGTCGCGGAAACGGTCAGAGACACTCAAGTTTCGAGCAGTGATGTTGATTTCCATGATTACCTCCAATTCAGGCGCCGTTGCCTGTGAAAGAAAAGGTATACCCATTTTCAAGATTTGGAACGCGTTTTCAGAATTGTTTCAGCAAAAGCTAAGAATCCGATCACTTTGCCGCCGGCCATAGTGACCGCCCTCGCGCTCTCGAGCATGGTTGAGCCCGTGGTCACAATGTCATCAAACAGAATCACCTGGCGCCCTAGAACGCGCGAATCAGAGACCATCGACCCAACCAAATTTGCTCGTCTGGCCTGGGAATTTAGGTGAGCCTGGTCGGCCACCTTGCGCTGGAAGGTCAGCGCATCAGTAAGGCCGCACGCTTGTCCAGATTCTCTGCAGAGGCGACGAGCAATCAGCTTGGTGGGCATGTATCCGCGTTTTTTGTAGTTCTCACGTGAGCTTGGAACCGGAACCAGCAGGGGTTTCTCGGCGTTTTCTAACATCCGACTCAAAAGCACAACTAACGGGCCGGCCAAAACCCCGACCAAGGCGGTTTGCCCGCTCTCTTTGAAGGCGTGAAGCACCCGCTGCTCCTTGGCTCCAAAACTAGTGGCGGCTGCGCCAATAAGATGATCGCGCGTCACTGCGCGCTCGTGGAAGTCAAAATTCTCAAGGCATGAGCCGCAAAGCGCTGCCCCTAGAGCCCCGCACAGGGCACAGCGGGTCGGCAAGATTAGATCTAGGAGCTCTTCGATTGCTTTCATGGGCTGATGCTTGCAGCCCTTATCAGTCAAAAAAGACAGTCTGCTGAATTTGTGAGTAACTAGTTCGCGAAGTGAAAAGCCTGAACATCGTTGAACATGCGAGTCCAGGTGATGTTGCGATAGCCATACAAGACGCGGTTCGCATCGAGTGCATAGATCGACGAGGCATTAGCGCGAGCCTCCAAGAATCGACCATCGATAATCAGGCCAAGATCCCGAACTGTGCCGCCGATGGTGTGCAAGGTCGCCGAGTCGGTTCCATCACCAAGCGAGTGCAAAACCGCGATGGTGTTTTCATCAGACCAAGAAACCGACACCGGAGTCGCATTCGAACCGACTACTTCTAGCGGTGCGCCGAAAGACACTGGCAACCCATCCTTGTCGCGAACGATGCTCGCCACGTAGGTTCGAACATTTTGCCCAGAACCAACCAGGAGGGCGATGCGTGAACCTTCGGCGCTGAGAGCAAACTGACGACGCGGGAATGAGTCGAGCCAACCGAGGGATAGGAACTGACGCGCCCCGCCGGGAGATGTGATCTGCACCGCTTCGCCGGCCTTTTTTGTCATCGTCCAGAGATAATCTCGGTCATCAAACCTTGGAGTCAACTGACCGGCGCGCGAGTCTGCCAGAGCCGGCGTGGTTCCGAAAAGGCCGATGTGTGAGCGATAAACCCCACTCGGGCTCTTGAGAGCCACCCAGTCACCGTCTTCCTTGATTGCAAAATCGGTGGCTGAGGTTCGAGCGATCAGATCTGCGGTGCCGCCAATCGGCGTGAGTGAATCTCCGTTAATAACTTGCAGTTCGCCGTTCGAAAGCACCACAGCCTGGTTGCTTGGGACTGTCGGAACCAATTCAGGAATGTCAACAATCTCTTGCGGGCCACGCTCCACTGAAATTGCCACGCTGTAGACATTTGGAAGCTGGGTCAGGGTTGCCCGAATTTGTGCCTTCATCTGGCGGCGGGCCGCATCTTTCGCAGTCAAAGCCTTGGCGGTTAGGTCAACCGAGGCAATGCCTTCGGCCACAGTAACCGAGGTGAGCGACAGCGCTGTTCCAGCAGGAATCGCCGAATTCACAGCCGCCTTCAGCCAATCGCTTGGGCCCTTGAGCATCGCGTTCATCATACGGGTTGCGGTTGATGCTCGACTCGGAAACCAGCGCAGGTCAGGAACTAGGTGCGTTCGTTCACTATCGAAGAAATAGATCGAATAACTGCGAAAAATGACGTCAAAAACAGGGCGGATGAGGACCGTCAGGTTCGGGGCTTTAGCAATTCGCCACTCCCCTGCTTCGCGAACCATTTCAAACTGGAGCATGCGGGTTGCGCCAGCGTCTTGAACGAGGTAGTGGCCATCGCCATCAACTATTGCTTGCACCTGAACGTTCACCGATGCCTGCTGATTGGCATTGAAACTGATCGTCGGGTTTCCCTGCTGAATCAGCACTTCGGCATTCGGGTTCCACTTGGTCTTGAAGCCCTGGGTCAAATATTCACGAGCTGCCTCGTAGTCATTTTGTGGCCCGGTGCCGGCGTTTAGAAAGCCGCTCAAAATCTCTTGCTGGGTTTCACCTTGAACAGGTCCACTTGGCGAATAGTAAAGATAGTCGTTGGCGATATCGCCCTGAATTTCAGGGCCCGCTTTGACCTCACTTGAACGAGGCAATTGTGCGCAACCAGCGATTGCTAGCGCGGTTATAGTTACTGCGATTAGCTTGAGGAACTTATTCACGCGTCACCCCGTTTTTTGGCCTTCTTCGGAGGAAGCGGCAGCGGTGATTGCGTGAACACCATGCCCTTTCGACGAGGCAGAGTTAGTCGGAATGACGCGCCTTCGTTCGGCTTTGCCCAAACTTGCAACCAGCCGTCGTGCAGGTGGGTGTCTTCGAGTGAAATAGCCAACCCAAGGCCGGTTCCGCCGGTGGTGCGCTTGCGAGCAGGGTCGGCCCGCCAGAATCTGTCGAAGACCCTATCGACCTCGGCACGAGACATGCCAACACCCTCGTCGGTAACTGTCACCGCAACGGCCGAATCACTTGCACCAATTGCAACGTGAATCGGTTTTCCTTCGCCATGTTCGATGGCGTTCGCCAATAGGTTTCGCAGCAGGCGCTCAATGCGTCGGCTATCCATCTCGGCGTCGACTGGCCCCTGAGGAATATCAATCAGGATCTCGGAACCTTTGCTCATTGCCAACGGCTCAATGCCAGCAATTGCCATTCCCACGACGCCATTTAGGTCTTGCATCTCGAGATCAGCGGTCACAGCGCC
>JAGNYY010000020.1 GCA_017984715.1 Rhodoluna sp. | reverse complement strand
AGCATCGCAGCAATCATGATGAGACCGCCAAGGATGGTGCGCAGTTCGAGCACTTCTTGGCCCACGGCAACGGCAATCGCCGCGGCGAAAACCACTTCGCTGGTGAGGATGATGGCGACGCGCGAGGCATCCATGTGGCTCTGCGCCCAGGTCTGCACAAAAAACGCAATCGCTGTCGAGAACACCGCGGTGAACAGAATCGCAAACCAACCATCGAAGTCGCCAGGCATCTGCACGCCGTCGCCTAGTGCGCCAATCCAGCTGACCACGGCGGTCACACCGAGCTGAACCACGGTGAGCGCGTAGGTGTTAAGACCCTTGCTCCACGCCCCGAGCCCGATGATGTGGGCGGCAAACAGGAGCGCGCAAATCATGACCCAAATTTGCCCGATTTCAATGGTGACACCAGTGATCGAAATCAGACCCAGACCGATGGTGGCCAGGATGACGCCCCAAACCACCTTTGCCCCGGCTTTTTGGCCGAGCAGCAACCATCCAAGGATTGGGGTTAGAACCACATAAAGCCCGGTGATGAAACCGGTGATGGCTGCCGTGGTGAGTGAGAGCCCAATGGTTTGCGTGATGTAGCCGCCGCTTAGCAACAGGCCAAGGATCACGCCCTTCTTCAAAAGCTCGCGATTGATTGCCTGAAGCACCTGAGGGCGCACCGCAATCATGATCAAAGTTGCAAGAGTGAAACGCACTGCCAAGAAGTCATAAAGCGGCTGACGCTCGATGGCATCCTTCATCAAGACGAAGGCTGCGCCCCAAACTACGGCCACGGATAGCAGGGCAATTGCCGCCCAATAGTTGCGTTTCATCACGCCAGTCTAACTAGCGTTCACCCGTTGCCAATGTCTTGACCATCGATGGAAAAACGAAGCCGTGCATAGGCCAAACCAGCCACCAGTAGATGTGGCCAAATAGACCCTTGGGTGCATAAATCGCTCGCTGGGTTACGGTGCAGCCGCCCTCAGCTTTTGCAGTGACTTTGAACTCGAGCCAAGCAAGACCGGGCATTCGCATTTCTGCTCGCAATCGCAATAAGTTCGGGCGATCAATGGCCTCAACGCGCCAGAAATCTAGAGCCTCACCGATTTGAAGTTCATGGGGGTGGCGTCGCCCGCGACGCAGCCCCGCACCGCCAACCAGTTTGTCCATTACGCCTCTAAGGCGCCAGGCCCAGGTTGCTCTCGAGTAACCATTGTCGCCGCCGATTGCCTCAATGCGAGCCCAAACGGTTTCTATTGAATCGGTCGACTCTGCGGTTCGAACGTCTTCGTAGAGCGAACCTCCGGCCCAGTTTGGGTCGGTCGGCAGAGGCTCCGACGGTGAACCCGGGAACGAAGCGTTCGACCAGCGAGTCTCAACGCGAGCATCCTTGATCTTGGTAAGTGCAAGCTGAACGGCCTTGGTGAAGTGCGTCAGCCCGCCGGGTGGGTCTGGAATCAGTCTTCTGATCGAGTCGTCGTGAACGATGACTTCATTCTTTAGGCTGGCAACTAGCCTTCTTGCCAATGTGTATGGAACCGGTGTGACCAGGCCGACCCAGCCGCTCGATAGTCGCGGCGTTAAGACTGGAATCGGGATGATGATGCGCTTTCTCAGGCCTGCCGCGGCGGCGTAGTTTTGCATCATTTCTTTGTAGGTGTAGATCTCCGGCCCACCGATGTCGAAGGCACCGGTAATCTTCGGGTCAATCGCAGCGGCACCAACCAGATAGCGAAGAACATCTCTGACCGCGATTGGT
The DNA here is from genome assembly GCA_017984715.1 of Rhodoluna sp. Next base: position 8,705 of record JAGNYY010000020.1, on the reverse strand, counting down.
TGAATGCGAACGTTGACCCACTTTGGAACAGTCATGATTGGCAAGCGTTCGGTTAGATAGCGCAGCATCTCAAACGAAGCTGAGCCTGACCCTATAACTACGGCAGCTCGAAGTTCGATGGTAGGAATTCCCGAAGCTCGCAAAATCTCACCGGTTTCGGCACGAGATTTCATGTGTGGAGAGAGTTCTTCGTGCGGGGCGATGATTCCGCCCAGATAAACGATTCTGCCGATGCCGGCTGACTTGGCGCACTTTACGAAGTGATTGGCAAGGTTGCGTTCTTTATCTTCGAAGTCATTCTTCGACATGAGCGCGTGCAGCAGGTAGTAAGCAACGTCGACGCCCTGCATGGCCTGCGTGAGCGCATACTCATCATTGGCATCGCCAGAGGCAACTTCGACGCGATTAATCCACGGATGATCTTTTAGACGCTCAGGGTTTCGGGCCAGCACTCGAACTCGATAGCCGTGATTCAGAAGCTCGACGACCAGTCGACCGCCGATGTATCCGGTCGCTCCCGTTACTAGGCACAGGGCCGGAAGGCCCGCGCGTGATTTCAGAACAGGTAACCCGATGCTGAGAATGTCGCTCATGAGAATCTCAAGAACATACTTGGAATTTTTGTTCCCGAACTAAGCAGCCGGTGGGCCCGGTGAATAGGTCTCGACCGAAACAATTCTTCGCTTCAACCCTGATTTTTCGCGGGTCAGGTGAATCACGGTCATGTCACCTGGTGCCAGAGCCAAAGTTGCCTGAAGGGTTTCAGACTGCTGAGAGTGTCCGTAGCTCGCGACCGCGGCCACGATTGTAGGAAGCGCCGGCCGATGAGTACAAACTACGACCGAGCGGCCATCCTCGATTAGGTCATGGATCACTTTTTCGGTGCGCTGAGGCCCATTTGCATTGCCCAATTCACTCAACTGTGAGCGTTCAATCAGTTTGATTTTTCGACGCTTTGCATAGGGCGCGAGGGTGGTCTTGCAGCGCACCCAAGTGCTGCTGATCAGGCGTTGAGGTGCAAACGCGCCCAGCAGAGGAACCAGAGCGTTCGCTTGCAGTGCACCAGCTGGAAGCAGTGGGCGGTGGCCATCGTCTAGGCCCTTTCCGCCCTTCCACTCTGATCGAGGAGTCGCTTTGGCGTGACGCAGAATGATGACCGGCTTGGTGCGAAGAGTTTTTTGAACATACATCGCCATGACTTCGTCCAAGATTTGCTGGTCAAATTCATAGGTCAAGACTCTTCGGGCATCCTCGGGAGTCTTCCAGGTGACCTCGGCCACTTCTTCGCTCGGTACAAACTTTGACTTGGCTAGAGCGCTGTCACTCACACGGGCAGCCCAATAGTGGACTTCCTTTGGGATGTTCTCGCCCACGGTGTAGCGCACAACTTTGAGACGCACGCCCAGCTTGATTTTTAGCCCAGTTTCCTCGCGAATTTCGCGAACGGCCGTCTCAGGAAGGCACTCACCCGGGTCCTGCTTGCCCTTTGGGAAGCTCCAGTCGTCATAGCGAGCGCGATGTATTACTGCGACTAGTAGCTGCCCGTCGACCTCGCGCCAAAGCACCGCTCCCGCTGCATAAATTGTCATGCTTGGCGAGAGTTTCGCTTTGCATAAACATCGGCCATGGTCTTGTCTTGCACATCAATCAGCGGCTTGCCATCGGCTGCATACTGGTGTCGAGTCCAGGCGCCATCCGAGCCAAGGTGCCAGGTGGCGGCCTCGTCAGACATCGCCAATTCAAAGAGCGCCTTCATTTCACGGATGTGGTCAGGCTGCGAAAGTCGAACCAAAGCCTCAACTCGACGGTCGAGGTTTCTGTGCATCATGTCTGCCGAGCCGATGAACACGGCAGGGTCGCCGCCGCCGGCGAACGAGAAGATTCGAGAGTGTTCAAGATAGCGACCAAGCACCGAGCGAACCCGGATGTTCTCGCTGAGCCCAGCAACGCCAGGGCGAAGCGAACACATGCCGCGAACCAAAACATCGACGGTCACGCCTGCGTTAGATGCTCGGTAAAGCGAGTCAATGATTTCCTCATCAACCAGAGAGTTCATCTTCAAGCTGATGTGCGCGTCCTTGCCGGCCTTCTTGAATTCAATTTCTCGCTCAATGCGCTCGGTTAGACCCTCTCGCACACCGTTTGGCGATACCAATAGAGTCTTGAAGGTGGCCTCCGGGGCATAGCCAGAGAGTTGGTTGAACAGCTTGGTGAGGTCCTCGCCGACCGACTCTCTGGAGGTAAGAATTCCATAGTCTTCGTAGAAACGAGCGGTCTTTGGGTTGTAGTTTCCGGTGCCGATGTGGCAATAGCGGCGAAGTTGGTTGCCTTCTTGGCGAATTACCAGTGCCAGCTTGCAGTGAGTCTTCAAACCGACGATTCCATAAACCACGTGCACACCGGCTTGTTCGAGCTTGCGAGCCCAGGCGATGTTGTTTTGCTCATCAAAGCGCGCTTTGATTTCAACCAGCGCGAGAACCTGCTTGCCGGCCTCTGCGGCAGCGATCAGCGCATCCACGATCGGTGAGTCACCCGAGGTGCGATAAAGGGTCTGCTTAATGGCAAGAACCTTCGGGTCGGCCGCGGCCTCTTCAACGAACGCCTGCACGCTGGTAGCAAATGACTCGTATGGGTGGTGCAGCAGAATGTCGCGCTGACGCATCGCGTTGAAGATGCTGATTGTGTCGTCTTCAACCGGCTTCAAGAACCGGTTGGTGATCACCTGGTGCGATGGAAAGTGCAGCTCAGGTCGCTTGATGCCACTGATCTCAAAAAGGCCAGTTAGGTCAAGCGGTGAAGGTAGGTGATATACGTCTTCATCGCTGATGTCTAGCTCACGGATGAGCAGCTCGAGAACCTGAGGATTTATGTCGTTGGCAACCTCGAGGCGAACCGGTGGGCCAAATCGGCGGCGAAGCAGCTCTTTCTCGAGAGCGACCAGTAGGTTCTCGCCCTCATCCTCGTCAACTTCCAGATCTTCGTTGCGGGTGACGCGGAAGGTGTGCTGCTGAAGCACTTCCATGCCGGGGAATAGCTGCCCGAGGAACTCGCCAATGATGTCTTCAAGAGGAACGTAACGAACGTCCTGAACCCCTGTGTTGCCAGGAATGCGAACGAAGCGAGGCAGTAGCGGTGGAACCTTCACGCGAGCAAAGTGCTCTTTGCCGGTCGCCTTGTTTCGGATGACGACTGCGAGGTTCAGTGACAGACCTGAAATGTATGGGAACGGGTGCGCCGGGTCAACCGCAAGTGGGGTTAGGACCGGGAAGATTTGGTTCTGGAAGTATTCGCCGAGCGATGACTTTTCTGAGTCTTCCAGAGCAGCCCAGCGAACTAGCTTGATGCCCTTTTCTTTCAGCTGGGGTTTGATGTCGCCAATGAAGGCTTTGGCGTGACGCTCCTGAAGTCGGTGAGCTTCTTGGCTGATCTGAGTCAGCACGTCCTGAGGCGATAGCCCCGATGCCGAGGTGACGGCTAGACCAGTAGCGATGCGGCGCTTGAGGCCGGCAACGCGAACCATGAAAAACTCATCCAGGTTCGAGGCGAAAATAGCGAGGAAGTTGACTCGTTCGAGTAAGTAGAGGTTTGGGTCTTCGGCCATTTCGAGAACGCGCTGGTTGAAAGCTAGCCAGCTTAGTTCGCGATCTAAGAATCGGTCGGCAGCAAAGTTGTCCACCGACGCGGGTAGGTTGATGGCCATGGTTTCTTCTGAAGACATAAGAGCAATCTTGGCACGGCTAGGTTGCCGAGAGGTAAATCTTTGGCGAAGTGCCTAGTAGGCCGACTCGCTGTATTCGTGGTCTGGCTCGGTGTTGAAGCGATAGCCAACGTTTCGAACGGTTCCGATTAGTGAGTCAAGTTCTTCGAGTTTTGCGCGAAGGCGACGGATGTGAACGTCAACGGTTCTAGTGCCGCCGAAGTAGTCGTAGCCCCAAACCTCGCTGAGCAACTGCTCACGAGTGAAAACGCGGCCTGGGTGCTGAGCCAAGAAGCGCAGTAGCTCGAACTCTTTGTATGTGAGGTCTAGGGTTCGGCCACTAACCTTGGCCGAATAGCTAGCCTCGTCGATTACCACTCCGGAGGCATGAATCTGCTCTGACTTCGAACTCTCTTCTTTGCGAGACAAAGCTAAGCGAATGCGGGCGTCAATCTCAGCGGGCCCAGCGTTCTCCAGGATGATGTCGGTGGCTTTCCACTCGCTATTGATTGCTGCGAGCCCACCTTCAGTGACGATGATGATTAGAGGAGTCGAAAGGCCGGTGGTGTGCAAGATTTTTGCTAGTGATTTCGCGCCGGCAAGATCGCGTCGGGCATCCAAGAAAATAAGGTCTGCGGCGGGTGCATTAACCAGGGATGCGGGCTCCGCCGGAATCTGGCGAACTCGGTGGCTCAAGAGGCCAAGCGCAGGCATGACTTGTTGTTCTGCAGATGCAGCTAGAACAAGAAGTTGCGCCATTTTCTCTCCAAATCGCTTAACTAAGTCTAACCGCTCATCATTGGCAACTTGAGGCATGATTATTGGGTGAGCAAGAGTTGGGTCAGAGTAATCGCGATTTGGGTTGTCGTGGCGTTGTTGGCGCTCGCCGCAATTCAAAACCTTGAATACGAAGAGGCGTTCGTTTGGTTCGGCGCAATTCTCGCCGGCTCGATTGCTTCTGTCTCGATCGCACACCTCGTCAAAGCCGCTCCGGCTGGTTTCGTTCGCGAGCTTATTTATGCTGGTGGCGGAAGTTATTTGATTCTTGCCTTGGCAAGTCTTTTCGTTTTCTTGAAGGGCTAAACTTAAACCATGTTGCTAGCACTGGAAATCTTTTTTACCGGCCTATTGGTCTTGGCTGGCCTTGCAATTGCAGGCGTCTCAGCACTAGTCCTTTACAAGCTTTTCAAGGGTCAGAAATAGTTGTTCGTTTTCCCCGAGGGTTTGCCGCTTGAGCTAACTCCGTTCGCTTTCGTTATCGGAAAGTGGGAGGGCACTGGAGTAATCAGTTTCAAAGACAATGACTCTGATGAAGCCCCGACCGACCACGAGTTCAAACAGCGCGTCGAATTTGCACATGATGGCAGCAACGCGATCACCTACATCTCTTCAGCCGAACTTATCGGCGAACCCGGCACAGCATTGCCAAGCGAAATCGGTTACTGGCGCATCGCTCGCAAGGCCGAACCTGCCGACCATGGCCCTGGCTTGCTTCCAGGAGTCGGTGAACCGAGCCTGAAGAGCCATGAAGACCTAGAGGCCCTGCGCAACAAAGAGGGCGGTTTCGACATTCAAGTTTCGATGCTTCACCCAGGCGGCGTAGCCGAACTTTACAACGGCAAAATCAAGGGTGCTCGAATCGACCTTGCCTCGGCCTCGGGTGCCGCTTTTGACACCGCCAAGACATATCGTCACTCAACTCGCCTATACGGTCTGGTTGAGAACGCTCTGCTTTGGGTTTGGGAGATCGCTCTTCCTGGCAGCGACTTGAAGCCGCACGCTTCAGCGCGACTTGAACGAGTCGAATAATCATGGCCGGTGAGGTTAAGGGCAGTTTCGCTAACCCACTAATCGAACAACGCCAGCTGGCCGAAGGGTCGGCTGCGGTCAACCTTGGGCCGCGCGGCATCATCACGGTTTCTGGCCCCGACCGCCTCGACTGGCTGCACTCGCTGCTCAGCCAGAACCTAAAAAATCTGAAGCCGGGCCAGAGCGCAGAGGCACTGCTCCTAGACCCAAATGGGCATATCGAACAGGTCATTCACTTCTTGGATGACGGCCAGACATCCTGGCTCATTGTCGAAGCCGAAGGCCGCGAGGCGTTGCTGAAGTTCTTGACCAAGATGGTCTTCCGAATGAAGGTTGAGCTGGCCGATCGTTCGGATGATTTCACCGTGATTGGACGCCTAATCCGTGGCGAAAATGCTAAGCCCGAACTGGATCAAGCTGCGGTTTCGAACGAAGTTAGCCTGACCTGGGTTGACCCTTGGCCTGGAGTGGTGACCGGGGGAGTGCGCTATTCGCGTGCTTGGCCGGCAAAGTGGCCGTGGACTGAGACCCTGGTCTCCAACCAGGATGTTGCCGCAGTATTCGCTGAGTTTGCTCCTGCCGGAACCATGGCATACGACGCGCTTCGAATTGCTGCTCACCGCCCTCGACAGCTTGGTGAGGTTGACGACAAGGCTCTACCGCACGAGTTTGACTGGCTTTCAACCGCGGTTCACATGAGCAAGGGCTGCTATCGCGGGCAAGAGACCGTTGCCAAGGTTCATAACCTAGGGCACCCTCCGCGCCGCCTGACCTTCTTGCATCTCGATGGTTCGGGTCACGCGTTGCCCGAGGTTGGCGATGAGATTTTCATCGAAGGCAATCTAAGCGCCAGAGGAAGAATCACTTCGGTGGGGCAGCACCACGAGATGGGGCCGATCGCCCTTGCACTCTTGTTCCGAGCTGTTCCAGAAGATGCGCCACTGACTATTCGAACCGGGCTAGGCGACCTCGCTGCCAGCCAAGAAGTAATCGTTCCTCAGAGCGCCGGCAAGGCAAATGACATTCCGAAGATTCCGAAGTTGTTGATGGGCGGCAAGCACTGATGCGTTGGAGCCTCAACGAATCAACTCGCCGTGTGATTGAATCTGCTCCGGCTATCCTGCAGATTGTCCTCGCTGCCACTGCGAGTTATGCCTTTACGGTTTTAGTTTTAGGGCACGCGAACCCAATCTTCTCGGTGACCGTAGCCATAACGGCTCTCGGTTTCACGCGTGACGCAAGACCTCGCCGAATTCTCTCGACTGCCATTGGAATGGTCACCGGTATCGTTCTGAGCGAGCTTTTGCTTCTTCTCATCGGTCAAGGTCTCTGGCAAATGTCGATCGTTCTGCTGATTGCGCTGACTTCGGCGCGGTTCATCACCGGCTCGGCGGCCTTCGCGCTTACCGTAGGCATCCAGGCGATGCTGGTTTACATCATGCCGGCGCCAGAGGGCGGTGCTTTTATTCGCAGCCTAGACGGCTTGATCGGCGGTCTCACCGCCCTGATTTTTACGGCAATAATCCCGCGCGATCCTCGAGGTTTGGCGAATAAAGACGCCAACAAACTGTTCAACATCTTCTTGGATTCACTTGATGCACTGAAGCTGGCCGTCAGAAATGTCGACGTCGCGATTGTTGACGAGGCGTTGACCCGAGTTCGACGGTCGCAGCCACTCGTTGACAACTGGCGTTTGTCGCTTGACAGCGCGATTGCCATCTCGCGCATCTCTCCTTTCCTCCGCAAATACCAGGATGAACTTTCGGGGCAGGTGCGTCTGATGCGCGGCATGGACCTTGCCACGCGAAACCTTCGCGTGGTTGTGCGCAGGGTTGACTTCTTAGTTCGAGATGGCGTCTCGAGACCATACTTGGCCGACCTATTCGAGCAGATTTCAACCGCGACTCAGCAGCTTGCATTGGGGTTGGAGAGCCCGGAACACTTGCACGAAGCTCAAGAGCAATTTGTTGTGATCATTCACCAACTCGACCCTAAAAAGTTCGGAATCGCCGATCAAATTCGCGAAGCTAGCGTGCTTCTCTTGCTGCGCCCGCTATTGGTCGACCTCCTGTGCGCCAGTGGCATGAGCGAGGATGACGCGAGAGCCGAGCTGCCGGCAATTTAGCCTTACCAGGATCCTCGATCTCGGCTCGCAATTCACCTTCTGTTCACCTGTCAAAAAGGTTCTAGACACATCGGGCTTCGAGTATTGAGTCCATGAGTGTGAATGCCCCTTCGGAGAAGATCGAAAGACGCAAACTGGCCACTAAGCCATTTGCCCGTGCCGACCGCATTTTCTTCGCCGTTTCGACAGCTGCCGCCTATTCTTCGTTTGTCATCATCGCTCTGATTCTGATCTTCCTTATTGGTCGAGCCATTCCAGCTTTCCAGACCCAGGGCATTATCGACTTCGCGTTCGGTTCGACCTGGGATTCAGCGGCTACGCCGCCAACTTTCCAGCTTGGGCCAATGCTGTGGGGTTCAATCCTCATCTCGCTCATCGGTGTGGTTATTGCCGTGCCGCTGGCCATCTCGATTGCTTATTTCATCGAATTTATGGCTCACAAAACACTTGCCAAGATCGTGACCACCGTGGTTGACCTTCTAGCTGCGATTCCATCAATCGTGCTTGGTCTCTGGGGTGCGTTCGTGTTCTCGCCGATCGCCGCCGGATGGGCGAAAATGCTCAACCAGTCAATGGGTTGGATTCCAATCTTCGACAACCCAGAGCAGAACTTCTTGCGCAGCCCATTCATCGCCGGAATCGTGGTTGCCGTAATGATCGTTCCGATTATTGCCTCGATCACCCGAGAAATCTTCAGCCAGATGGATAGAGACATCATCAATGCCTCGCTTGCTCTAGGCGGAAACCGCGAGTCAACCTTTCGCAAGGTGATTTTGCCAACTGCCGCTGGTGGTGTGATCGGTGGTGTCCTTCTTGGTCTAGGACGTGCCCTCGGTGAGACCGTGGCCGTGCTCTATGTCTTGAACCTCACCTTCGACATCAACTGGGGCAATGTCCTACAGGCAAAGGGTGGCTCAGTGGCCTCGATGATCATCTCGAAATTCGGCGAGGCCAACCCTGATGAAATCAGCGCCCTTATGGCAGCTGGTCTGGTTCTATTCGTCTTCACCCTGATCATCAACTCACTCGCCTCTTACATCGTTGCAAAGGCTCAGCCATGGAGAAAGTAATCGA
>JAGNYY010000082.1 GCA_017984715.1 Rhodoluna sp. | reverse complement strand
CCGGCGTTCGCGACTATTTCGACCGCATCAAGGATCAGGCAATCGTTGGCCCAGAGCACCCGCTTCTGGTCGACCGTTTCCTTGACTTCGCAATCGAAATCGACATCGACGCGCTGTTCGATGGCACCGACCTTTACGTGGGTGGCGTCATGGAGCACATCGAGGAGGCCGGTATTCACTCGGGTGACTCGAGCTGCACCTTGCCACCTGTGACTCTGAGCGACTCACAGATTGCACGCGTTCGCGAAGCAACCCTGAAGATCGCACAGGGCGTTGGAGTGCGCGGTCTACTCAACGTTCAGTTCGCGCTTGCTGCCGACGTCTTGTATGTGCTCGAGGCCAACCCTCGCGCATCTCGCACCGTTCCGTTTGTTTCCAAAGCTCTGGGAATCACGCTGGCGAAGGCCGCATCGCTAGTTATGGTCGGAAAAACCATCAAGGAGCTAATCGCCGAGGGGCACCTGCCTGAAAAGGATGGAACCTACATCCCAGCCGGTTCACCGATCTCGGTCAAAGAAGCCGTGCTTCCATTCAAGCGCTTCGCAACCAAGGATGGTCGCTTCGTCGACTCACTCCTCGGCCCAGAGATGCGTTCGACCGGTGAAGTCATGGGCATCGACGTCGACTTCCCGAAGGCCTTTGCCAAGAGCCAGGCGGCAGCGGGCAGCGCACTGCCAACCTCAGGAAGCGTCTTCATCTCGGTTGCCGATCGCGACAAGCTGCAGTTGATTTTGCCGGTTCGTCGCTTGTCACAGCTTGGCTACAAGATTCTGGCGACCAGCGGAACAGCTGCGATTCTTGCCCGTCACGGCATCGAGGCACAGGTTGTGCGCAAGCACACCGATGACCAGAGCGTTGCCGAGGGCCCGACTATCGTTGACCTGATCACAGCTGGCAAGGTTGATGTGGTTGTGAACACGCCTTCTGGTTCGAGTGCTCGCAAGGATGGCTACGAGATTCGCGCAGCAACCACGGCCGCTGACAAGGCGATCTTCACTACGATTGCTCAGCTGAGCGCAGCGATTGGCTCATTCGAGGCAGTGATCGCTGGCCCATTCGACGTGCGTTCTCTTCAGGACCACGCTAAGGACAGGGCGGCAGCACTTGCCAAGTAGTTTCGGCTCAAAGCTATCGAGCGCCTTCACCACATACGGGCAACTGTGTGTGGGCATAGACCCGCACGCGGCTTTGCTGAGTGATTGGGGTCTAACCGACGACGTCGTTGGTTTGCGCGAGTTTTCGATGCGAGCCCTAGATGCAGCTGTCGGCCGTGTTGGAATCATCAAGCCACAGGTGTCTTTCTTTGAACGCCACGGATCCGCTGGGTTCGCCGTGCTCGAAGAGCTTGCCAAGAAGGCTTCCGAGACTGACCTAGTTGTGATCATGGATGCGAAGCGTGGCGACATTGGCACCACGATGGACGCCTACTTCGACGCCTGGCTTGGGCGAACCGCTCCTTTCGTATGTGACGCATTGACCGTCTCGCCTTATCTCGGTTTCGATTCGTTATTGCCACTGATGAGCGAGTGCTCTGAGCGCGGCAAGGGCATGATCGTGCTTTCCGCCACTTCAAACCCTGAAGGCGCCGCTCTGCAAAAGGCATCGGTCGGCGGAAACACCATCGCAAAGCAAATCTGGGATGGCCTGGGCAAAATCAATCAGGTCACTGGTCGCGCGGGGGAGAACCTCGGTTCTTTCGGCGCTGTGATTGGCGCTACCTTGAACCTGCCAGGCTTTGGTCTTGCCGATGTTCAGGCTGGTCAGGCCGGCGCAGCAACGCCGATTCTTGCGCCTGGCTTTGGCGCCCAAGGTGCTGAACTAGGTGACATCTCGAGACTTTTCGGTGGCGGAGCAAAGCAGGTTATCGCATCGGTCTCTAGAAGCGTTCTTCGTGCCGGCGCAGCCGGTATGCCGAAGGCCATCGAGGCAGCAAATGCCGAACTTGCCGCCGGCCTCGAAGCATAAATTCTGCGAGACTGAGCACATGACTAATCAGCTGATCGTTCTGGCCGGGCCAACCGCTGTCGGCAAGGGCACCGTGGTCAAGCACATCCTCGAGCACTATCCGAACGTGCACCTTTCGGTTTCAGCAACCACCCGCGAACCTCGCCCGGGAGAGGTCGAAGGGCAGAGCTACTTCTTCCTCAGCCACGAGCAGTTCGATGCGATGATCGCTGCCGGCGACATGCTCGAATACGCCGTGGTTCACGGGCAGAACAAGTATGGAACCCCGAAGCAGCCAGTCTTGGCTGCTCTGGCTTCAGGCAAGCAGGTCATCCTGGAAATCGATATCCAAGGCGCACGTCAGGTTAAACAAAGCATGCCCGAGGCGAAGCTGGTCTTTATCGCCCCGCCGAGCTGGGATGAATTGGTAAAGCGCCTTCAGGGCCGTGGCACGGAGACTTCCGAAGAGCAAGCTCGTCGACTTGAAACAGCGAAGCTGGAACTGGCCTCGCAGAGCGAATTCGATTACGTGGTTATCAACGATGAAGTGGCTAGATGTGCCTCTGAAGTCGTAGACTTGATGCAGGCCTAATAATCGCATCCGATTTTGCAACCTAGCTTGCACATTGGCCGCCATCTCTAACGAAAGTTGAATCATGTCTGAAAAGCTTGAAGGTATCGTTTCTCCAGCGATTGACAACCTAATGACCCACGTTGGCTCGAAGTATGAGCTAGTGATCTTCGCTTCGAAGCGTGCACGTCAGATCAACGACTACTACTCAGCTCTTCACGAGGGTTCACTTTTCAACAACGTTGGTCCACTAGTTGATGCAACCGTTGACGAGAAGCCGCTAACCATCGCTATGCACGAGATCGACCAGAACAAGCTAGAGAAGCACGCCGCCGAGTAAATCGTGCGCGTAGTCCTTGGCGTCACCGGCGGCATTGCCGCCTATAAAGCCACGGGCATCATTCGCTTACTGACCGAATCAGGTCACGACGTAAAGGTCATTCCAACCGCCAACGCTTTGCGTTTTATTGGCGCGACCACGCTCGAAGCACTTTCGCACAACTCTGTCGACCCAGACCTCTACACCGATGTTGAGTCGGTCAAGCACGTTGAACTGGGCCAGTCCGCCGATTTGGTGATCGTTGCCCCCGCTACCGCGTCTTTCCTAGCCAGGATGGCCTCCGGCCTCGCCGACGACCTACTGATGAACACGCTCTTGGCAACCAAGGCTCCAATCTTGGTTGCACCAGCCATGCACACCGAGATGTGGCAAAACCCTGCCACCGTTGCCAACGTGGCCTTGTTGCG
>JAGNYY010000019.1:1311-10740 GCA_017984715.1 Rhodoluna sp. | reverse complement strand
AACTAGTACTTGGCTGCCTGCTCGAGGTAAGCAGCCATGACTTCGGGATGTGCTTCGGGTGTGTGCTTGGCCGCAATCTCTATTGGCCACTCAGGGCGCGAACCTGTGACGGCCCAGGCTGCCTGAACGGCAGCACCTTCGGCCACGTATTCACCAGGAACAGGCACTTCAATCGGCACCGTGAATATCGTTCGAGCAATCTCTTGCACTGCAGGGTTCTGGGCGGCACCGCCAATAAGCAAAATGCGTTGCCCTCGAATTCCAAGAGATCCAAGAGCTAGAAGCCCAGCATTCAAACCACAGAGCATGCCTTCTATTGCCGCGCGGGCGAGATTCACTCTCGTGGTCGAGGCTATGGACATTCCGTGCAGAGAAGCCTTGGCATCCGGCAGGTTGGGGGTGCGCTCGCCTTCGAAGTAGGGCACAAGCACTAGGCCTTCCGAGCCAGCCGGCGCTTCAAGGGCGAGTCGGGCCAATTCATCGAAGTCGACGCCAAGCAGTTCACTTGTTGTCGAAAGGATTCGAGCGGCGTTCAGAGTGACCGAGATTGGCAGATAGATTCCCGATGCGTCTGCGAAACCAGCGATTATGCCGCTTGGGTCTCGAGGGAGAGTTTCGGTTACCGCGAAGATGGTTCCGCTGGTGCCTAGGGACACCACTACGTCTCCGTGTTTCGCACCTAGGCCGAGCGCGGCCCCTGCGTTGTCTCCGGCGCCGCACGTTACCCGCGCGCGGCTTGCGCCGGAGACAACAGGACCAGCCGATTCGCCAGGCACAAGGATCCTAGGCAGAATCGGGAGGTGACCGAGTGCGGCGATAACTAACAAATCGTCGTACTGGTTGGTTTGTGGGTTGAAATAACCGGTTCCGGATGCGTCGGATCGGTCGGTTACAAGCTCGTCGAGTTGCGGGCCGAGCTTGCTTTCGCCGGCCGGCCCAAAGCCGCGCAGACGCCAGGTAAGCCAGTCGTGAGGCAGAGCCACAGCGGCAACTCGTGCTGCGTTCTCGGGCTCGTTATCGCGAAGCCAACGAAGCTTGGTAACTGTGAATGACGCAACCGGTGCAGACCCGGTTCGATTTACAAGCGTCTCCACGCCGAATTCATCGATTAGGTCCTGCGCTGCGCCGGCGCTTCGAGTGTCGTTCCAAAGGAGGGCAGGGCGAATCACATCGCCCGCTGCGTCAAGCGCAACCAGGCCATGCTGTTGCCCAGCAATCGAGATTGCCTCTACATCATCCAAGCCGCCAGCCTGCTTAAGGGCTGCATTGAGAGCGACCCACCAAGATTGAGGGTCAACCTCGGTGCCGTCTGGGTGTTTTGCCGAGCCGCTGCGAATCAGCGAACCCGTTTCTAAATCGCGGATGACGACCTTGCAAGACTGAGTTGATGAGTCAACTCCGGCAACTAACTTCATGGGCTACTGTGCAGGTTTGACTATTGCCTTGAGCGCGCCAGGCAGCTTGCCAGAGTTCAGCGCAGCCTCAACCTCATTCAAGCCAAAAGTGTGTGTGACAAGGATGTCTAGATCTACCTTGCCTGAAGCGACGAGTTCGATGCCAGTTGGCCAGGTGTTGGCGTAGCGGAAGACGCCGGACACCCAAATTTCTTTGTTCTGGATATATGAAACCGGCAGCGTGACGTCATCGTTGCCCATGCCAACCAGAATGACGCGGCCAGCTGGACCAACCGCCTTGATGCCTTGGACCACGGCACCGGCAACGCCGGATGCGTCGATAAACGCGTCGACTTCGAGGCCTTCGACCTGGTCGGTGCGTGGGTCAAGGCCAACGGTTGCACCGTGCTTGAGGGCGAATGCCCGCCGGTCTTCGTTGATGTCGGTGATGTAAACCTCGCTGGCGCCGTATGCTCGGGCAACCTGCGCCATGATCAAACCAATTGGCCCGGCGCCGGCAATCAAGACCCTTGAACCGACCGAGATCTCGGCACGTTGCGCCGCCCAGATGCCAACCGAAAGCGGTTCAATTAGTGCGGCTGCGTCAAAGGAAACCGAGTCAGGAATGTCGTAGGCGAAATCTGACTGAATGGTCACGAACTCGCAGAAGCCACCCTGAATCGGCGGGGTCGCATAGAACTCGATGTCTGGGCAGAGGTTGTAGCGGCCGGCCTTGCACTGTTCGCAGACTCTGCATGGTCGCTGTGGCTCGACGGCAACGCGAGAGCCGATGCGTGCCGGGTCAACATCCTTGCCAACGGCGGTGATGGTGCCAGACAGTTCGTGACCCAAAATCAGCGGGTGGTCAACAATGTATGGGCCGATCTTGCCGTGCTGGTAATAGTGAACGTCGCTGCCGCAAACACCAACCGATGCAACCTGAACCAAAACTTGGTCGGCATCGAGGTTAGGAACATCGACGTTCTTGACTGTCACTTCGCCTTGCTTGACGAGATAAGAGGCGCGCATCTGAGTGGTCATGTTAGTCGATTCGTTTAGGCCAGTGACTGGACGGTCTTGTGTGCGCCATGTTCGAACAGCGAGTTCAAAGCGTTTAGGTAGGCACTGCTGAATTGTTCATTTTTGGCGAGGTCGCCGAAAAGGCTCTCGTTTTGAATGAATGCTAGCGGGTTGCTGCGCTGAGATTTGGCGATTGGTACCAAGACATCTTTCAGTGGGTCGACGACGATAATTTCGTTGCCATCTTCGTCAACACCTTCGGCATAGCGAGCCCAGCTGGCCACGATTGCAGCTGATCGAGTCACGTCACCTCCGCGAGCAAGCTGTTCACGGATGACCGGCACGAGCCACTTAGGAATTCGGTCTGAAGATTCAGCACAGAGGCGAGCCAGGGTGTCTCGAACCTCGGGGTTCGAGAAGCGCTCAATCAACATGTGCTTGTATGCATTCAGGTCTATTCCTGGCACTGGACGCAGAGTCGGGGTGGCTTCGTTATCCATGTATTTCAGCAAGAAACTGGCAATCGCCGGGTCACCGACGGCCTCATGCGCAAAGCGATAGCCACTTAGATAACCGAAATAGGTGAGCCCCTGATGACTTGCATTGAGCAAGCGAAGTTTCATGAGTTCGTATGGTTCAACGTCTTCGACGAATTGAACGCCGACCTCATCGAAGTTTGGGCGACCAAGGGTGAAATGGTCTTCAATGACCCACTGGAAGAACGGCTCGGCAACAACTGGCCAGGCATCTTCAAGGCCAAGTTTTTCTGCGGCTTCGGCAATATCTTCGGCTGATGTGACCGGTGTGATGCGGTCCACCATCGAGTTTGGAAAGGCAACGTTGCCGTCAATCCAAGCGCCGAGCGAGGCATCCTTGAGCAACGCGAAGGCCAGGAACATCTTTTTGGCGATGTCACCATTGCCTTGGATGTTGTCGCAAGACAAAACTGTGAACGGCTTGATGCCTCGATCGCGGCGACGTCGTAGGGCCTCGGTCACGAAGCCAAAAGCGGTTTTAGGCGTAGCGCCAGCTAGCAAATCGGCAGCCACAGCTGGATTCGTTTCGTCGAACTCGCCCGTGACGCGGTCGAAGTTGTAGCCGCCCTCGGTGATGGTCAGCGAAACAATTTTCGTGCTTGGATCGGCCATCTTTTCGATGACTGCCTCGGCATCGTCTGGCGCAAAAAGATATTCAACGATGCTGCCGATAACTCGAGCATCGCGTTTGCCATCCGAGTGTTTGAGGGTGAGCGTGAACAGGCAATCCTGCCCCTGAAGGGCATCCTTCATCTTGCGGTCAAACTCCATGAGCCCAACACCGCAGATTCCCCAGTCGAGCGCCTTGCCCTGGTTCATCAGGTCATCTAGGGCCATCGCCATATGCGCTCGGTGGAAACCGCCAACACCGAAGTGCACAATGCCGGTGGTCACTTTGCTTCGGTCGTAGCGAGGCACATCCACGCCAGCACGCACGGAGGCGATTGAAGCGTTGCTGAGACGAGACACTGTTACTTCACCGCACCCATTGCAAGACCGCGCACTAGTTGCTTCTGTGCGAGCCAGCCGGCGATGATCACCGGCAAAGCGGCAACGGTTGAGGCGGCCGAAAGGACCGAAAGGAATAGACCGCGACCATCAACGAAGCTCGCAAGGAACGGCGGGGTGGTCTTGGCGTTGTTGCTGGTCAATAGTGTCGCAAGAAAGTATTCGTTCCAAGAGAAGATGAAGCAGATGAGAGCAACTGCAGCAATGCCTGGCAACACGATCGGCAAGACTACGCGGGTTAGTTCGGTGCGGAAGTTCGCGCCGTCAATCTGAGCTGCCTCGACGATCTCGAGGGGAACTTCGCTGAAGAACGAGCGCATCATCCAAACCGCAATCGGCAGGTTCATTGCTGCGTAAACAAGTGTTAGAGCGCCGACGTTGTCGAGAACGTGCAGGGTCTTGAAGATCATGTAAAGCGGGAGGATCGAGGCCGCTGCCGGCATGAAGCGCGTTGAGATGAAGAACGAGAGCGCGTCTTGAACGTTTTTAATCGGGCGAATGCTCAAGGCGTATGCGGCAGGCACCGCCAACACAATGACCAAAAGCGTCGATGTGATGCTCGAGGCGAGGGAGTGTTCGAGATAGCTCATCATGTCGCGATCCATCAAGCGCTGGAAGCCAGAAAAATCCGCCTCGAAGAAGATCTTTGGGACGATCGATGCTGCGTCGTTTTCAGACTTGAAGGAGTTCAAGAACATCCAGCCGACCGGGAAGAAGAACACCAGAACCAATACCCAGGTGAAGGTGGTGATTAGAGAAGCTTTTGTTTTCTTCATTAGCGGTTTCCTCCGGCCATGAATACCTTGAATAGAGTCTTGAGCGCAATGGTGGCAACAATTAGAGTCAGCACCACTGTGACGACGCCGTAGGCCGCAGCCTGGCCAACATCCAAGCCGATAAAGGCCCGCTCATAGAGCAGGTAGGCGAGGGTCTTCGTGCCGCCCGTGCCCTTGGTCATGATGGCCACCGGGTCGAAAACCTGCAGGAGCATGATGCTGCCGAGCAAGACCGAGATCTCGATGTACTGGCGGAGATGAGGCAGGGTCATCCACTGGAAAGTGCGGAATGCCCCCGCCCCATCTACTGATGCAGCCTCAATAACTTCGCGGCTCTGGCTTTGAAGGCCGGCGAGCAAAATCAACATGAAGAATGGTGTGAACTGCCAGGTCAACACGATGATCACGGTAGCTAGAGGCAAATCGGTGCTCCATGCAATTGATGGAAGACCGAGCGATGAGGTGACCCAATTGATGACACCGATGCTGGTGTCGAACATTGAGTATTTCCAGATCAGCGAGGCTGCTGCCGGCATGATCAGGAACGGTGTGATCACGAGAGTTCGGGCCAAGGCCTGGCCGCGGAAGTTTCGGTCGAGCAGGATAGCGAAGAGCAAGCCGAATAGAAGTGAAAGCACAACGGCCGAAGTGGTGATGCCTACGGTTGCAATGATCGATGGGACTAGGTCGCCGGTGGTGAAAACCGACACATAGTTCTTGAACCAAGCAAAGCCAATCTCGCCTGGCTTGAGCAGGTTCCAGTTGAGCAATGAGAAATAGATGGTGACTAGGAATGGAATCTGTGTCATCACGATTCCGAAAATCAGAGCCGGCAGAATCAGCGAGCGTGAGAGCCAAACGTTCTTCTTCGCTATTTTGCCCATTGAGGCAGCTGCTGGAGTGGTTGCGGTCATTTCTGTTTCCCTAGTGATTAGTTGGGCTCGGGGTCGACGGACTGTCGTCGACCCCGAGCTTGTAACTTTGTGGTGCTATGTACTACTTGTGTGCGTCGCCAGCGGCCTGAGCGATCTTCTGGCCTTCATCAAGAGCTTCCTTGATGGTCTTGCGACCGGCTAGAGCGTCAGCTACAAGCTGTGCAACCTGGTTTCCAACATCCTGGAACTCAGGGATTGCTACGTACTGGATACCAACCCATGGCTGTGGGTTTACGCCAGGCTGTGCAGGGTTGACTGCGCTCATTACCTCGAGGGTAATTGGAGCGAAGGCAGCTGCTGCTTCCTTGTACTCAGGGATTGAGTAGGTTGAGGTGCGAGCACCTGGTGGAACAAGAGTCCAACCAAGGGTCTTACCAACTAGCTGGTGGTATTCCTTGCTGGTAGCCCACTTGACGAACTTGGTCGCTGCATCCTTGTGCTGGGTGTTTGCAGGGATTGCAAGGTTCCAGCTCCAAAGCCAGCCCGACTCAGCAGTCTTTACAACTGGAGAGTGAGCGTAACCCATCTTGCCCTTTACAGGCGAGTCATCAGCTTCAAGCATCGATGCTGCTACAGAAGCGTCAACCCACATTGCGGTCTTTGCGTTCTTTAGAGCGGTTAGACACTCGTTGAAGCTGTATGAAACTGGGTCCTTCTGGCCTGAGGTGTCAAGAAGGTTCTTGTAGAAGGTGACTGCCTGGGTGAACTCAGGTGAGTTAACCTGTGCGTCCCAGTTCATGTCGTACCAAGCGCCACCGAAGGTCTGGACCACGGTGGTTAGTGGTGCGAACAAGTCGCCCCAACCAGGCTTTCCACGCATACAGATGCCTGAGCGGTCTGCGGTGTTAACCTTCTTCGCGATGTCCGCGATCTGCTGCCAGGTTGGCTTGTTTGGCACGGTGATGCCAGCCTTGTCCATGATTTCCTTGTTGTACATAAGGATTGATGACTCACCGTAGAAAGGAACCGCATACTGCTTGCCGTCGACTGAGAGAGCGGTGCGAACTGGAGGAAGGATGTCCTCTACGTCGTATGCCTCATCTTCGGTAAGAGCTGGGGTCAGGTCGGCTAGCCAACCGTTAGCGCCCCACTGTGGAACCTCATAGGCGCCGATGGTAACGATGTCGTACTGGCCAGCTGCGTTTGCAACGTCTGCAGTAACTGCGCTACGTAGGTCGCCTTCTTCCATAACCTGGAAGTTAACGGTGATGCCAGGGTTAGCGGCTTCGAACTCACCCTTTAGAGTCTCCATGTCCTTCATCTGACCGTTGTTTACGGTAGCGAGGGTCAGGGTAACAGGTGCGTTTGCGTCTTCAGTTGATGCTGCACAACCAGTTAGAGCTAGGGCAGAAACAACTGCCATCGCTCCAAAGGCGGCAATCTTTTTGTTCAAAAGCATTGATACTCCTTTGTTTTCGTTGCTACATGATTTTTAAGTTTCCGGTTTGATCCGGAGAAGAGGCCAGGGGATCGTAAACCGAGGCATCTCCGTGGTTTGAAGTTATCGCGAATTCGCGGGTGAACAAAATAAAAAGGGGGTCAAAAAACATCTAATTCTGATACTATTTTTCTATAGTTAAAAAGTCGAAATTTAATAAAACGCTGAGCAAAAAAGTATTAGTTGCCCGCAAGCCCCGCCACTACAGGGCGCTTTTGGTTTTCGAAAATTTTGCCAACAAAGTACGTCTAATGGGTAAATTCTTAGAACTGGAAAAATAGTGTTATGAATCCGTTACCAAATGACAGCGCCAAAAGCGGTCGTTCACCTCAACAATTTCTTGAACTCGACCCCTACCTTGAGGTAATTCCGCCCCACCCTTCTAAGTCATTTAGGTGGCTCGAACATGATTACCCGAGCGAAATTGCTCGATGGCAATATCACCCCGAAATTGAAATTCATCTGATTCGCAAAAGCTCGGGTAGCTTGATCGCCGGCGACTACATCGGAGCTTTCGAACCTGGCCAAGTGAGCATCATGGGCTCGAACCTGCCCCATGACTGGATGAGTGATCTGCAACCTGGTGAGGTGTTCGTGAATCGCGACGCGCTCATACAGTTTGATGCTGACTGGCTTATGCGTGTGAGCACGGTGATCCCCGAACTCACCGGGGTTAAGGCGTTTCTAGAAGAAATCAAGCAGGGCATTATTTTTCATGGTGAAACTCGGACTAAAGCCGAGGCTTTGCTCGAGGGCGTTGGCACGTCTTCGGGCCTGGGGCAAATCTCTGGTTTCTTTGCCTTAATCGACTTATTCATGAATGCGCCGGAAGGTGACAAGCAATATTTGACTCGCAGTTGGGTCAACGAACACGCAAGCAACGAAGGTCGATCAGCCGTGGAGGCCGGTATCAAATACATTTTTGAAAACCTAACCTTAGATATCCGAATGTCAGAGGCCGCGCGAATCGCGCACATGTCAGAACCCACCTTCTCGAAATACTTCAAAAAAGCTTCAGGTCTCACATTTAGCGACATGGTTCGCAAACTGCGAATTGCCCATGCTTGCAGGCTCTTGGACCAGACCGATCAGTCAATTGCTTCGATCGGACGGTCGAGCGGCTACGGGAACCTCGCCAATTTCAACAGAAAGTTTTTGACAGAGACGGGCCTTACTCCTTCGGCCTACCGAAACATGGACGCTGAATCGAAGCCGGAATCTAAGCTCTTGAGCCTCGGATTGGTTAATCCAAACCGCTAAATAATCCCCATCTCTTTGCCGATGGCAACGGCCCTCTGCCTGGTGCTGACGCCGAGAACCTTGAACAGGCGAACGGATTCTTGCTTGATGGTTGACTCGCTAACGTTTAGTGAACGAGCAATCTGGGAGTTGGTTTTGCCGATGGCCATTTCATCAAGCACCCGAAGTTGTCGCGCAGTCAAGGCAGAGATGTCGTCAAGTTCTAGCGAATCAAAATAGAGTTTCGACAGGATTCCTGAGGTGCGGATGCGTGGCATTGAGTTGATTGCCATCAGCTCGGATAGCAAACTCAGCAGCTGCAAATCTGTTGCCGAAACTTCGTCTACTCGAGCTCGATTTCTGAATGAAATTCCGAAGGCCCCCTGAACCTCACTAGCTGGTGTGAAGGGGATGGCAAGGAATTCCTCTCCATCTTCTGGGTCGAGGTTTTGTTCTAGGCTTGCCTGCTGAACGCGCCCCATGGTTATTGACTGCTTTAGAAGCGCAACTTGATTTTCGGAGTCAAATGCGCTTTCGACGATTGGCTCGACTTGCCCGTAGCTGCCGGTTACGCGCAGAATTCCATCGGGGTCGACACGGGCCATAAGTGCTGCGGTCGCCCCCAAGTCTCGGAACGCCACGACTGTTAGAAATCTGCAAAAGTCGCTTGCGTTGTGACTTATTGCGAAAGAGAGCAGCAGCGATCGCGCTCTCTCGGTTAGTTGCTTATTTTCGACTTGCATTCCGACCCCGGTTTCTATCCCCCTTTGTTTCAGATCTCACAGCGAGACCTATTCAATAGAAAACCTATGGGTAACCCCAGACATTGATTTTTCGACGAAATTGTACGAAATTGTCCGAAGTCTGCCCGAAATTGTCCGAATTGCCCCGAAAACTCAATGAAAATCCAGGCGATTTAGACGTACTCTTGCGGTGTTAGCGCCACCTGGGTGCGAACTTTTATTGGGGATAAAACCATGAGAAGAGTAAAGGTTATTGGGCTTGGGGGAGCCATGATTGTTGCATCAATTGCTTCGGCCAGCTTGTTGGCGGGCACTCAAGCGGCGTTGGCCGAAGAGCTAG
>JAGNYY010000019.1:0-1211 GCA_017984715.1 Rhodoluna sp. | reverse complement strand
TTGGCAAAGGCCACCGCACAAGCGAACGCCTTGGTTGCTGAACTGAAGAAGCGCGGCGTCTCGGCGGTCACCGTGATCAAGCGAGTTGGTAAAAAGACTTCGGTCTCTGTCTTAGTAACTAAGAAGAAACCCTAGATCTATCTGCCCCCGGATAGAGACGGTGGTCGGCCTAGCCGGCCACCGTTACCAGTTAAGACCCAAGCTCAATGCGGCACGAAGGTCGCCGACTTCTGCATCGACTGAGCGAATGAAGCCCAGGCGTGTTGCTTCGTTGGCTCGAATTTTGCCATTAGAAACCTTGCGAATTTCACCGGCCAAGCTGATCTCGCCGAAGGCAACAAGATTGTGCGCAATCGGTTTGTCTTGAACCGCAGAGGCGATGGCTAGGGCGATGGCAAGATCTGCCGCTGGTTCGGTTAGGCGCACCCCGCCGACCGTCGAAACATAGACGTCAGAATCGCTAAGTCGAAGACCGGCTCTACGCTCCAGAACCGCAAGCAACATTGCCACGCGAGCCGAGTCGACTCCGTTGGTAACTCGCCTTGGTTGAGGTGTCGAAGACTTTACTACGAGAGCCTGCACCTCTGCGATTAGTGGGCGTTTGCCCTCGACAGTAACCGTGACGCAGGTTCCTGACACCGGAGCCTCGCCGCGTGACAAGAACATGCCACTCGGATCACTCACCTGATTAATGCCTTCACCGGTCATCTCAAAACAACCAACCTCGTCGGTTGGGCCGAATCGGTTCTTGAGCGAGCGAACGAAGCGAAGCGCAGTTTGTCGATCACCCTCGAAGTGGCAAACCACGTCAACCAGGTGTTCGAGTGCGCGAGGGCCGGCGATCGAGCCATCCTTGGTGACGTGACCAACCAGGATGACTGGCAGAGCACGTTCTTTGGCAACCCGAATCAAATTGGCGGCGACCTCGCGAATCTGGGAGGGCATTCCGGCAGCACCATCAATTTCGGAGGCAGCAATTGTTTGAACCGAGTCGACGACTAAGAGTTCAGGACTCACAGCATCGATCTGCCCGAGAACAGTTGATAGGTCGGTTTCGGCAGCCAGGTAGAGGTTATCGGTCAAAGCGCCGGTGCGTTCGGCGCGAAGGCGAACCTGCCCAACCGATTCTTCGCCAGTGACGTAAAGCACCCTCTTGCCCGACTTTGCGGTGTTGGCGGCAACCTCGAGAAGCAAAGTCGACTTGCCCACGC
>JAGNYY010000018.1:3431-10892 GCA_017984715.1 Rhodoluna sp. | reverse complement strand
GTGGTTTCGGCGCGTAGCAAAGACTTCGGTATCTAATACATACCGCGGGACCAGGGATGTCCACACATCCTCAGGTTGAGATAGAAAAACCTCGCTTAGGCGAGGTTTTTCTTTTAACCAAGAGTTTGGCGGAGCGTATCGCGATGACCTAGAGCTTTAGCGGCCAGCCGCGTTTGCTAGTGAAGTCAGGGTTGTTTCTGCGCATGAACGATTCGAAATCGGCGTCAAGGTACTCGCTCCAACCAACCTGAAGATCGTGCAACTCCGCCGCGGTTGCCGGCAACTCTGCAGCCCAACGCCGAGCAATAGCCTGGGCGACTCGGCCAGCGGCAACTGCATCGGCAGTGGCGTTATGAGCATCATCCAGGCTGACTTTATAGAACTCAGCTGCGTTTTCTAGACGGCGCTTGCCCTTGCGGAACTTGTCTTTGAACTTGTCGATCACCAGAGGGTCGATGATTGGCCCCGGGTCAGCCAAAGGTGTTAGGCCGTGGCGCAGAGCCTCGAAGTGCAAAATGGTGAAGTCGTATGGTGCGTTATAGGCGACAACCGGCAAGCCTCGCTCGAAAAATCCACGCAGGGTGTCCAGCAATTCAGAGACAACCTCTGCCGCTGGCCGACCATCGCGGCGAGCAATATCGGTGGTAACGCCGTGCACATCGCTGGCCTGGGTGGGTATCTCGATGACGGGGTCTGCTAACCACTCAACATCCTTGCCAATAATCTGGCCGGCCGCGTCGAGTTCGACTGCACAGGCGGTCACAATTCTTGCATCCGTGAGATCTAAGCCCGTGGTTTCGAGGTCGAACACGGCGATGTTTTGCGCCCAGGTCGGTAGGTCAGGTGTGAAGTCAAAGGTCAGCTGTTGTTCGGTCATAACTAAAGGCTATTGACTACTACTGACAAAGACCTGCGCCACGAGCAACCTCGAGGGCTGCTTTAGACAGATTCATGCTGAAAATGTGCAGCCCAGGGGCGCCAGCATCGACCAAATCGCGAGCTAGTTTGATGGAGTAATCCATGCCAATCACTCGAGCCTCTGCTTCAGAACCGGCATCTTCGAGTTTCTTCATGAGCTCGACAGGGATGGCTGCGCCGCTCATCTCGGCCATGCGAACCACTTTGGCAGCGTTTCCGACCGGCATCAACCCTGGGATGATCGGCATAGTTGCGCCAGCGACCTTAGCGCTTGCAACTAAATCGGTATAGGCCTCGACCGTAAAGAAAAGCTGAGTCATGCCGTAGGTGGCACCCGCGGATTGCTTCATCTCCAAGACCATCGAGTCGTGTTCCATGTGCGGAGACTCTGGGTGAACCTCAGGGAATGCTGCCACGCCAACCTCGAGGTCCGAAGTCTGTCGAACCAGGTGAACAAGTTCAAGCGCGCTTTTCAGCTCGCCGGTCAACAAGGCATCCGGGTTATCGCGCGGGGCATCGCCACGCAAGGCGAGAATCGAGCGAACGCCGGCGTCTTCAAAGCGCCGGATTGTTTCTGCTGTGCTGGCCCGTGAGCCGCCGACACAGGTCAGGTGGCCGATCGTCATGACATCTCGCGCCATTCGCTCGACCACGGCAAGCGAAGTCTCTCGATTGGACCCGCCGGCACCGTAGGTGACTGAAACGAAGTCGGGGGAGACCTCCATAAGAGCATCGAAGGAGCGCCACAGTTGATCGGCGGCTTCCTCTTGATTGCGAGGAGGGAAGAATTCGAATGAAAGCGCAGGTTCACCTTTACCATTTCGAGCGCCAAGAGCCTCGGTAACCGTCTCAAACGGGCCGGCAGAGCTCTTACGTAGCATTGGGTAATCAGGCATTAGATAAGTATATTCCAAGGCTTGACTCCATAGCGCCTCGGGTAGACTTGAAGCCTATGTTTACCCCTCGCTCTCAGCAGCTTCTTGACGCCATCAAAACCCGCGTAGTCGTGGCCGACGGTGCCATGGGAACCATGATTCAAGATGCCAGCCCAACCATGGAAGACTTCCAGAACTACGAGGGCTGCAACGAGATTCTGAATGTCACTCGACCTGACATCATCAGCAGCATTCACGCCCAGTATCTAAAGGCCGGCGCAGAGGCAATTGAGACCAACACCTTCGGTGCAAACTTTGCCAACCTGGCCGAGTATGGCATCGAAGACCGAATCGAAGAGTTGGCATTGGCCGGTGCCCAGGTGGCTCGTCAGGTTGCCGACGATTTCAGCACGGATGAAAAGCCGCGTTACGTTCTGGGGTCAGTTGGCCCAGGCACCAAGCTGCCGAGCCTCGGACACGAAAAGTTTTCAGTCTTGCGCGATGCATATCAGAAGCAGACAGTGGGTCTTTTGAACGGTGGCGTCGACGCCATCTTGATCGAAACCGCGCAAGACCTTCTTCAAGCGAAGAGCGCAGTAATCGGCGCAAAGCGCGCGATGAAGTCGCTAGAAGTCTTTGTCCCAATCATCGTTTCGGTGACCATCGAGACTACCGGAACCATGCTTTTGGGTTCCGAAATCGGCGCGGCATTGACCGCCCTCAGCGCGCTGGGCATTGACTCAATTGGCTTGAACTGCGCCACGGGCCCGACCGAAATGAGCGAACATCTTCGCTACCTTTCGAAGTATTCAAATCTCCCAGTGACGGTTATGCCAAATGCCGGTCTGCCAATCCTGGGCCCTCACGGTGCTCACTACCCACTTACCCCGGTCGAGCTGGCCACCGCGCAGCTTCAGTTCGTAAATGATTATGGCGCTGGTCTCGTGGGTGGTTGCTGTGGCACCACTCCTGCGCACATCCAGGCCGTTGCCGACGCCGTGGCGGGCAAGCAGCCTGCACGACCAACCCTGATCGTCGAACCTGGCCTCGCCAGCCTCTATCAGCACCAGCCGTTTGACCAAACGATGACGTACCTCTCTATCGGTGAGCGAACCAACGCCAACGGCTCGAAAGCCTTCCGCGAGGCGATGCTCGAGGAGAACTGGGAAGAGTGCCTTGAAATCGCTCGCTCACAGACTCGCGAGGGTGCCCACCTGCTAGACGTTTGTGTCGACTACGTCGGCCGTGACGGCGTCCGCGACGCTCGTGAACTTGTCAGCCGCCTGGCAACCGCCACCACTTTGCCGCTGGTTCTTGACTCGACCGAGCCTGCAGTTCTTGAGGCTGGCCTCGAGTGCATGGGTGGCCGCGCCATGATCAACTCGGTGAACTACGAGGATGGCGATGGCCCAACCTCGCGCTTCGCTCGAATCATGCCACTTGTCGTCGAGCACGGCGCCGCGGTTGTTGCTCTGACCATCGACGAAGAGGGTCAGGCCCGAACCGCCGAGACCAAGTTTGCGATTGCCGACCGACTCATCCAAGACCTAACCCAAAACTGGGGCATGAACCTGGTTGACATCACGGTTGACACCCTCACCTTCCCGATTGCTACCGGCCAGGATGAAACCCGCCGCGACGGCATCGAAACCATTGAGGCAATTCGACGCCTCAACGCGGCTCACCCGGGTGTGCAGAGCACCCTGGGCATCTCGAACATCTCATTCGGTCTGAGCCCTGCCGCTCGACACGTGTTGAACTCAGTGTTCCTGCACGAATGTGTACAGGCCGGCTTGACCAGCGCAATCGTTCACGCCGCAAGAATCATGCCGCTGAACCAGATTCCTCAGGAACAACTCGACGCCGCGATGGGTCTGATCTATGACAAGCGCGAATACGATGCCGAGGGCAATGTCAGCTATGACCCGCTAACCCACTTCTTGGATGTTTTCAGCGGCGTCGACTCAAAGGCTGCCCGTCAGTCGCGAGCTGAAGAGCTAGCGGCGATGCCCCTCAACGAACGTCTTCAGCGCCGCATCATCGATGGTGAGAAGAAGGGCCTAGAGCCTGACCTTGACGAAGCAATGGCAAACGGCATGAAGGCCTTGCAAATCATCAATGACCACTTGCTTGAGGGCATGAAGATTGTCGGCGAACTGTTTGGCAAGGGCGAGATGCAGTTGCCATTCGTGCTTCAATCAGCCGAGGTTATGAAGGCGGCGGTGGCCCACCTTGAGCCATTCATCGAGAAGACTGAAGATGAAGGCAAGGGTCGAATCCTTTTGGCGACAGTGCGCGGTGACGTTCACGACATCGGTAAGAACCTGGTCGACATCATTCTCAGCAACAACGGTTTCGAGACTGTAAACATCGGAATCAAGCAGCCGATCAACGCCATCCTTGATGCCGCCGAAGAGCACAATGTTGACGTGATCGGCTTGAGCGGTCTTCTGGTGAAGTCGACCCAGATCATGAAAGAAAACCTCGAAGAGATGAATCTCCGCGGGGTTGCCGAGCGCTGGCCGGTCATCCTTGGCGGCGCCGCTCTAACGCGCAGTTTCGTCGAGCAAGACCTTGCTGAGATTTTCGATGGTGAAGTTCGCTATGCGCGCGACGCGTTTGAAGGCCTTCGCTTGATGGATGCGCTGGTAAAGATTAAACGCGGAGACACTTCGGTTACTTTGCCACCACTAAAGAAGCGCATCGTGAAGCCGGTCAGCAAACTGGTGCACACCGTGCCAGACATGATGCCCGACCGCTCAGACGTGTCCAGCGACAACAGCATCCCGACTCCACCATTCTGGGGTTCTCGAGTCGTCAAGGGCATCCCGCTTCGCGATTATGCATCATTCTTGGATGAGCGTGCGACCTTCATGGGCCAGTGGGGTTTGAAGCCGTCACGTGCCGAGGACGGCGCAAGCTACGAAGAACTAGTCGAAACCGAAGGTCGCCCGCGCCTGCGCGCCTGGATGGACCGCGTTCAAACCGAGGGTCTCCTGGAAGCGGCCGTTGCTTACGGATACTTCCCAGCGGTCTCCGATGGCGATGACCTGGTGATTCTTCACCACGGCCCAGAAGGTGCGACCGACGGCGGTTCTGGTGGCGTGCCTGGCACGGAGCGCATGCGCTTCACCTTCCCACGTCAGGCTCGCGATAGACACCTCTGCTTGAGCGATTTTGTCGCCTCGAAGGAGAGCGGCAAGATCGACGTCGTACCATTCCAGCTGGTAACCATGGGAAACCGTGTTTCTGAAGTGGCAAACGAGATTTATGCGAAGAACGAATACCGTGAGTACCTGGAGCTACACGGGCTTTCGGTGCAACTAACCGAGGCTTTGGCTGAATTCTGGCACGCTCGCGTTCGCGAAGAACTTGGCTTCTCTGGAGAAGACCCGAACGAAGTCGAGGGGCTGTTCAAGCTCGACTACCGCGGCGCCCGCTACTCATTCGGTTACCCGGCCTGCCCTGAGCTCGAAGACCGAGTCAAGTTGGTCGAGCTGCTCAAGCCTGAGCTAATCGGCGTAACCCTTTCTGAAGAGCTTCAGTTGCACCCGGAGCAGTCCACCGACGCTATGGTTTTGCACCACCCAGAGGCTAAATACTTCTCGGTCTAACCGAAAGCTAGCAATGGTTCTCTATTCCGAAGAATTGGCGAAAACCGCACTGGCGCGATCACAGCCGCGCGAGGCTATCATTGCCGACACCGCCACGAGATATTGGTTCTACCCGGCAACCGCCGAAGGTGCACGAACACTTATCCTCGTCCATGGTTATCGCGGAAATCACCACGGGCTCGAAGCTATCGCTGGAGCCCTGCCCGATTTCAACATAGTCATTCCCGACCTACCTGGTTTTGGTAAATCGGCGCCATTTGCGGCAGAGCACACGGTTGAAAACTATGTCGAATGGTTGAACCAGTTTGTAAAGCACATCTCGAACGAGCAAAAGCTGGAAGTACTGCCGGTTTTGGTAGGACACAGTTTCGGCAGCATTATTGCCGCAGCATTTGCGGCACAATCTTCGGGTATTTCTCACTTAGTTCTAATCAACCCGGTTTCAGCTCCGGCGCTGGAGGGGCCAAAGGCAATCCTCACGCAACTGGTCAAGTTGATGTTCTGGTTGAGCGGTTCGCTTCCACTCAAAGCGGGTTTAGCGATGCTCAAGAGTTGGCCAATGGTTCGAGGCATGAGCATTGTGATGACCAAGAGCTGGAAGCGCGAGTTGCGCCTGTGGGTCCATGCGCAACACGATGCCAACTTCAACGATTTTGCTAGCCGCACCGTTGCAATCGAAGGCTACAACGCTTCTATCTCGCATAACGTGGGCGAGTATGCTCCCAAATTCAAGGTGCCGACAACTTTGGTAATCGGGGCAAAAGACGACATCACCAGTGTGAAGCAGCAAGAGTCTATGGCTGAAACCATCGCGACAAACTGGACCCTAACCACTCTGCGAGGCGTGGGCCATCTCACCCACTATGAGATGCCTTTCGAGGTTGCCGCCACCATCCGAGCCGATCTCGAGGGTGAGCAGGGGAGTGTGGCGAGTTGAAAACCGATCACATCTTCTTTGACGCCCGATTCATTCGGTATGACCACCACGATGGTATTAGCCGATTCTCAGCGGGCCTTTTTGCCGCTCTGAACCGACGAACAAAGGTGACCGCAATCATTAGCGACACCCGTCAGCTCATCAAATTGCCACGCGGTTGCGACTATGTGCTCGCAAACGACCCCACCTCGCTAAAAGAGCTGTTCATAGCGCCGAAACTCAATCGCATGGGCGCGCGCGTCGTCTTTTCACCGATGCAAACTATGGGCTCATGGTTTCGCCGATACAAACTGATCCTCACCCTGCACGACCTGATCTATTACCGCCACCCAGCTCCACCACCCGAGTTCAACTGGCTTATCCGAACCGGTTGGCGTTTGTTTCACATGGTCTATTGGCCACAGCGCGTATTTCTGAACCGAGCAGATGCCGTCGCGACAGTTTCTAAGACTTCGAAGCGTTTGATGCTTCAGCATCGACTTACCAAGCGCCCCATCTCGGTGATTTACAACGCCGCGGGAACATTCACTGATGACCAGGCCAATCGAGCCCCGAAAGCGCGCCCAAGGTCTGCGCAACGCCTGGTTTACATGGGTTCGTTTATGGACTACAAAAACGTTGAAGTGCTAATCGACGGAATGCAGCATCTACCTGAATACGAGTTGCATCTTTTGAGTCGAATCAAGCCTGAGCGCAAGATTGAACTTGAATCACGCATCAAGGAGGGTTGGGGCAAAGTCGTCTTCCATAACGGTGTCTCTGAGGATGAATATCACCAGCAGCTAGATCAGGCAGTGGCCCTAGTCACCGGATCCCGCGACGAGGGCTTCGGAATTCCGTTAATAGAGTCCATGTCACGCGGTGTTCCGGTCGTGGTGTCCGACATCGAGATATTCCGTGAAATTGGCGGTGACGTCGCGTTGTTTTTCAACCAGGACAATCCGACGGATTTCGCTTTTCAGGTTCGTAAACTCGAAGCCAACCCAGCCTGGGTTGCTCGGGGAGCAGCCGCTCGCAAGCTCGCCGAGCAATTTAACTGGAATCGCTCAGCCGGTGACTTGATTGAAATGATCTCGCGCCTTTAGTGGCCGAGAGTTTGCGGTCGATAGCTCGCAAT
>JAGNYY010000018.1:0-3331 GCA_017984715.1 Rhodoluna sp. | reverse complement strand
AGCCTTTCGAGAACCAAAGAGGTGTTGGCCTCGATTTTTGCGGTAGCCAGCGCGTCGGCCTTGGTCTCGCCGATGTTCACGATAACAATCGGCTTTCCGGCGCGGGCCGCACGTCGGGCAAAGCGAAGACCGGAGTTCACGGTTAGCGAGGTGCCAGCCACCAGCAATGCTTCGGCTTGGTCTAGTTTCGCCATGGCAAACTCGACCCTCGACTGAGGAACAGACTCCCCAAAGAAAACCACGTCTGGTTTCAAAACACCGCTGCACACCGGGCATGCTGGGATGCGAAAACCAGCTGCAGCCTCGAGTTCGGCATCGCCATCCGGGGTGAATTCGTGGTTGGCGTCTTTCTCGATGCTCGGGTTGAGGTCTTGTAGCAATTCATCCATGTGCACTCGACTGAGCGAAGCACCACACTGCATGCAACGAACCGTGTCTAGCCGCCCGTGTAGGTCGATGACATTCTTAGAGCCGGCAGCCTGGTGCAGTGCATCAACATTTTGAGTGATGATCTGCTGAACCTGACCAAGGCTTTCGGCTGCGGCGAGCGCAAAGTGCCCGCCGTTCGGTTTCGCGTCGGCGATGCGACTCCAACCCACGTAGCTGCGGGCCCAGTAGCGAATCTGAGCTTGCTGCGAGCCCATAAACGTGTCAAAGGTCATCGGGTGACGCGCAACGCGCCCTTGGCCCCGGTAGTCAGGGATTCCCGAATCAGTACTGATTCCCGCTCCAGTGAGAGCAATGACTCGCTTGCCGGCTAATTTCTCGCGGGCATACTCGACGCTATAGAGCGCGGCGGCACTTAGCGAGTCGGTGTTATCCATCTCCTCAAGTCTAACTTTTCTGCCTCTCACCTCGTTCTGTCGTGGCAGGATAAGTGTTTGAGCGCTAGGAGGACTGATGATTAAATACCTCGGGTCCAAGCGCACCCTCATCCCGGTGCTGAGCCAACTGGCCCAAGCTTCGGGCGCACAAACCGCGCTAGATCTGTTTACCGGCACCACGCGTGTGGCTCAGGCCTTCAAGAAGCTTGGGATGACTGTCACAGCGAGCGACGTGGCTTCTTATGCCGAGTGCTTTGGTAAAACCTGGATCGAATTGGATTCCGACACAGCCAATCTCACTGAGCTAGCCGAAGCAATCGGAGAGCTGGAATCTCTGCCTGGCGAAGCGGGATACTTCACGCAGAAGTTTTGCGTCGAAGCCCGATATTTTCAGCCAAAGAATGGCGAAAGAGTCGATGCCATCCGAGAGCGCATCGAAGCCGATTATCGCGATTCTTGGCTTTACTACCCACTGCTGACCAGCCTCATCCTCGGCGCTGACCGAGTCGACAGCACCACAGGCATCCAGATGGCGTTCCTTAAGGGGTGGGCTAGCCGATCTGGCAACCGCCTAGAGCTGCGCGACCCCGACCTTCTGCCGGGCGCTGGGCAATCGATTAGGGGAGACGCACTCGAGATTGTCAAGGAGCTGCCGCCCGTCGACCTCGCATACTTGGACCCGCCCTACAACCAGCACCGCTATTTCAGCAACTACCACGTCTGGGAGTCGCTGGTGCGCTGGGATAAGCCAGAGACCTATGGCATCGCTAATAAGCGCATCGATGCCCGTGACGCCGAGATGAAGAGCCCATTCAACTCAAAGAAGACAATGGCAGGTGCGCTTGCGCGTCTAGTCGACGGTCTGAACTGCGAAACCATGGTCTTGAGCTACAACAACGAATCTTGGCTCTCGCGCAACGACCTTCTCGAAATCGCTTCGAAACGCGGTCACGTTGAAATTTTGGACTTCGATTTCAAGCGCTACGTCGGCTCACAGATCGGCGTTTTCAACAAGGCTGGCGAAAGAGTTGGCAACCCCGGCGCCAAGCGAAACATCGAGCACATTGTCATCGCGGGTGAAAAGCAGACTGTGAAGAGAATGCTTGCCAGCATCAAGTGAAAAACCCCAGCCGTGGAGGGCTGGGGCTTAGTGTCCGAAAGGGGACTTGAACCCCTACCCTCATAAGAGGACTAGCACCTCAAGCTAGCGCGTCTGCCATTCCGCCACCCGGACGAGTGGTCTCCAAGACTAAAAATGCCTTGGGCAACGAGGAACAACATTACCAGAGAACTCCCGCCACGAGTAACGGCCTAAATGCTTCCGACTTTGCTCGAATCGGGGTAGTTTTGCTCTATGGCTACAGATCCGCGCTTCGCGCTGCAACAATTCATCGCTTCTCTCGAGCGCCACTTCGAGGCCGTCACGGCTCGACGCGGCGAAGAGGACCCAGCGGTTGAGCAGGCTTACTACCAACTCGAAGACGCGTTCTTGAACTACGAAGAGGCTCTTGGCGAAAGCTTTGAAGAGTACCTTCCTATTTCTTTGGCCGAAGAAGACGGTGAATGAACCCAATTGAGGCAGTCATCCTTGGCATCGTTCAGGGCCTGACCGAGTTTCTTCCAATTTCGTCAAGTGCTCACGTTCAAATCGTGCAGCAGTTGCTTGGGCAGTCAAGCATGACAAAGCCCGCACTCACCGCATTTATTGCGACCATTCAACTGGGCACAGAGTTAGCCGTTGTAATCTACTTTTGGAAAGACCTGACCCGAATCGCGAAGGCGTTCTTCGCGAGCATCTTCCGCGGCAAAAAGAGTGCTGATTCAAAACTCGGCTGGCTGATCATTTTTGGCAGCCTCCCAGTCGTTGTGATTGGGTTGGCATTCAAAGATCTGATTGAGAATCAACTTCGCAATCTCTGGGTTGTCTCTTTCACTCTGATTGTGTTCGGAATAGTTCTAGCTTTGGCTGATCGGTTTGGCAAACAAACCCGCGAAATCGAGAAATTGACTACCAAGCACGGCCTGCTTTTCGGACTTGGCCAGGCACTCGCGGTTATCCCGGGAGTCTCTCGCTCTGGTGGCACGATTTCTGTTGGATTGGCGCTCGGCTACACGCGCCGTGCAGCCGCCCGCTACAGCTTCCTGCTCGCGATTCCAGCCGTTTTAGCCAGCGGCCTGTACCAGTTTGCAAAAACATATGAGGACCTACCCGCAGAGGATCTAGCGGCAACCGCACTCGGTACCGTGGTGTCTTTTGTGGTCGGTTATGCAGTCATCGTTGGTCTGCTGCGCTACTTAAACCGAGGCTCGTTCATGCCGTTCGTGGTTTGGCGAATCCTCTTGGGCGTTGCTGTTCTATTGGGGCTACTGACCGGCGCGTTGGTCGCTTAGTTCTGGTCGCCTTCTTCAGGCTCGATTGCTGGGTCATCTTTAGACTCAGACCGCAAAAACTTCTCAAACTCTTTAGCGAGTGACTCACCGGTGGCCGCCGACGAGTCCACCTCGTC
>JAGNYY010000081.1 GCA_017984715.1 Rhodoluna sp. | reverse complement strand
TTGTACGCACGGGTTCGCAAATAACCCTAAAAACCACCAAAACCCTCAAATCAGGAGCCTGCTAAGTGGATCTGTCAAAGGTAAGCGACAAAATCACCAAGGTGCTAGTCACCGAAGAACAGATCGATGCGAAGGTTGCCGAGCTCGCAGCTCAAATCGACGCCAAATATGAGGGCAAGGATGTGCTTCTGATCGGCGTCCTCAAGGGTGCCGTGATGTTCATGGCCGACCTTTCTCGAGCGATTCAGATTCCGGTTCAGATGGACTGGATGGCGGTTTCTTCATACGGGTCAGGCACCGTTTCATCGGGTGTGGTTCGAATTCTTAAAGACTTGGATGCCGACGTGCTCGGCCGCCACGTAATCATCGTCGAAGACATCATCGACTCGGGTTTGACCTTGTCATGGTTGGCTTCGAATCTAGAGGCTCGCGGTGCGGCTTCGGTTGAAATCGTGGCCTTCTTGCGCAAGCCAGACGCTGCCAAGGTTGATGTCAAGGTCTCAATGGTCGGTTTCGACATTCCAAACGAGTTCGTGGTTGGTTACGGGCTCGACTATGCCGAGGATTACCGCACGCTAAAGGGCGTCGCAGTTCTCGCGCCATCGGTTTATAACTAATCGCCTAGAGAGAACAGCAGCACTAGTTGTCTTAGGCATTCGATAGCCTTAAGCGGTGAACTTGAAAAAAATTCTTAGTGGTCCATTCATCTGGATTTTCGTTGCCGTTGCCGTCCTTCTGATCGGCTCATCGCTGGTTAACACCTCTGGCGTCAAGCAAGTCGACACCCAGGTGGGTCTCGCGCTCATTGCAGATGGCAAGGCAGACACCGTAAAGGTGCTCGATGGAGACCAGCGCGTTGATGTCACGCTGATTAATGAAGACGCCAAGTATGGCAAGAAGATTCAGTTCTTCTATGTTTCTGCGCGTGGCAGCCAGGTCGTTGAGACCGTGGCCAATGCCCAAATCGCCAATGGCTACAACGACGAGGTTCCAAACACCCCTTGGTATTTGGCTCTGCTCGGCAGCCTGATTCCGTTCATCATCATCGGTGCCATCTTCTGGTTCTTGATGTCGGGCATGCAGGGTGGCAACAGCAAGGTCATGAACTTCGGCAAGTCACGCGCCAAGCTCGTGAACAAAGACACCCCGAAGGTAACCTTCGCCGATGTCGCCGGTGTTGATGAGGCCATTGAAGAGCTTGAAGAAATCAAAGACTTCCTGAAGTCACCAGAAAAGTTCCAGGCCGTTGGCGCAAAGATCCCTCGTGGCGTTTTGCTCTATGGCCCTCCGGGAACCGGTAAGACCCTGGTTGCCAAGGCAGTTGCCGGCGAAGCCGGAGTGCCGTTCTTCACAATCTCAGGTTCAGACTTCGTCGAGATGTTCGTCGGTGTCGGTGCTTCTCGTGTTCGTGACCTCTTCGACCAGGCCAAGCAGAGCGCGCCAGCCATCATCTTTGTTGACGAAATCGATGCAGTTGGTCGCCACCGCGGTGCCGGAATCGGCGGCGGAAACGACGAGCGCGAGCAGACCCTAAACCAGCTTTTGGTTGAAATGGATGGCTTCGATTCGAAGACCAACATCATCTTGATTGCGGCAACCAACCGCCCAGACATCCTTGACCCAGCATTGCTTCGCCCGGGTCGCTTCGACCGCCAGATCGGCGTTGGCGCACCAGACCTAATCGGTCGCGAGCAGATTCTTCGCGTTCACGCCAAGGGCAAGCCAATCGCTGACGACGTTGACCTCGCTTTGGTTGCTCGTCGCACTCCAGGCTTCACCGGTGCCGATCTTGCCAACGTCTTGAACGAGGCAGCTTTGCTAACCGCTCGCCAGGGTGAAAAGCAGATCACTGCTGCCACCATGGACGAATCAATTGACCGTGTCATCGGTGGGCCTCAGAAGAAGTCGCGCCTGATGCAGGACAAAGAGCGTTTGAACACCGCCTATCACGAGGCCGGCCACGCACTGGTTGCCGCTTCGATGAACGACAGCGACCCGGTCACCAAGGTCACCATCTTGCCTCGCGGCCGTGCCCTCGGTTACACGATGGTGCTTCCGCTTGAAGACCGTTACTCGGTTTCACGCAACCAGCTGCTTGACCAGATCGCCTATGCAATGGGTGGCCGCGTTGCCGAAGAGATCGTCTTCCACGACCCAACCACCGGTGCTTCGAACGACTTCGAGAAGGCAACCGCA
The DNA here is from genome assembly GCA_017984715.1 of Rhodoluna sp. The sequence goes on along the minus strand of JAGNYY010000081.1, from coordinate 1,171 downwards.
ACTGCTCGCCAAATGGTCACCCAGTATGGGTTCAGTTCAACTCTCGGCGCAGTTAGCTTCGGCGGTGGCGGCGAGGTATTCATCGGTCGCGACATGGCTCAGGCTCGTGAATATTCAGAGGTCACTGCGCAGCAGATTGATGCTGAAGTTCGCGCGATCCTCGAGGGTGCTCACAACGAGGCCTACAAGGCGATCAACCAGAACCGAGCCGTTCTAGATGCAATGGCGAAGGAGCTGATGGAGAAGGAGACCCTGAACCCAGAAGACATCGCCCGCATCTTCAAGGCAGTGAAGAAGCTGCCGAAGCGTGCTCAGTGGCTGTCGAGCAAGTCTCGCCCAGTTTCGAAGATTGCTCCGATTGCCATCCCGGTAAAGGGCTCTTCGGCTGCCAAGGCCACGGCTCGAAAGGCAGCTGCAGCTAAGGCTGCCGCAACCACGAAGCCTGCAGCCAAGAAGGCTGCTGCGCCGAAGAAGCCAGCTGCGCCGCGCAAGCCTGCAGCTCCGAAGAGCGGCTCGTCGAAAGACCAGGCATAGCCAAAAGTGATTGATTCCGAACGCATCAAGGCGGCGGTTGTTGAGCTAATCTCGGCAATCGGCGAAGACCCAAACCGAAGTGAGCTCAAGGCCACTCCGACCAAGGTCGCTGAGGCGTATGCGGAGTTCTTCAAGGGCGTTGGCCAAGACGCTAAGTTGGCCATTGCCGACACGTTTGAGGCCGAGCACGTAGAAGTTGTGATTCTCAAAGACATCGATTTCGTGTCGATCTGCGAGCACCACCTTCTGCCTTTCACCGGTGTTGCTCACATCGCTTACCTGCCAACCGATCGCGTTGTCGGCCTCGGCCGGCTGCCAAAGTTGGTCGAAATTATCGGCGCCCGCCCTCAGCTTCAAGAGAGCCTCACCGCTCAAATTGCCGACGCGCTCGAAGAGGGGCTTGGCACGCAGGGTGTGGTCGTTGTAATTGAAGCCCGCCACCACTGCGTCATCTCTCGCGGAGCCCGCCAGCCAGAAGCTAACACCGTGACCATGGCTGCCCGAGGCGTTTATTCGGAGCCAATCGCCCGCGCCGAGGTCATGGGGCTGATTTCAAAGTGAGCGAAAGTCGCACTGGCTCAGAGCGATCAAACTTTCAGCGACCTTTAGTGATGGGCGTTCTAAACGTCACCCCAGA
>JAGNYY010000080.1 GCA_017984715.1 Rhodoluna sp. | reverse complement strand
TCGGCGACCGTCGCAAGGCAATGCTTCAGGACATCGCAATCCTTACCGGCGGTCAGGTCATCTCAGAAGAGGTTGGCCTAAAGCTAGAGAACACCACCCTTGATCTTCTTGGCCGTGTTCGCAAGGTTGTAATCACCAAGGATGAGACCACCATCGTTGAGGGTGCTGGCAACGCAGACCAGATCGCTGGTCGTGTTGAGCAGATCCGTCGCGAGATGGAGAACACCGACAGCGACTATGACCGCGAGAAGCTTCAGGAGCGCCTTGCAAAGCTTGCCGGTGGTGTAGCAGTCATCAAGGCTGGTGCAGCAACCGAGGTTGAGCTAAAGGAGCGCAAGCACCGCATCGAGGACGCCGTTCGCAACGCGAAGGCTGCAGTTGAAGAAGGCATCGTCGCCGGTGGTGGCGTTGCGCTTATCCAGGCTGGCACCACTGCTTTCGGCAAGCTTGACCTAACTGGTGACGAGGCAACCGGTGCGAACATCGTTCGCGTCGCAATCTCGGCTCCGCTAAAGCAGATTGCAATCAACGCAGGTCTAGAGCCAGGCGTTGTTGCAGACAAGGTTGCTCACCTACCTGTTGGTCACGGTCTAAACGCCGCGACTGGCGAGTATGTTGACATGCTTGGCGCAGGCATCAACGACCCAGTGAAGGTGACCCGCTCGGCTCTGCAGAACGCAGCATCGATCGCAGGCCTATTCCTAACCACCGAAGCCGTAGTTGCAGAGAAGCCTGAGCCACACGCTCCGGCAGCTGCACCTCAGGGTGGCATGGACTTCTAAAGTCGAAAAGTTCCAAAAAGAGGCGGTCACTTCGGTGGCCGCCTTTTTTATTTACAAGAACAAGCGCTGGTTGGCGATTTCAATCTCCGAATAGTGATTCGCTGCGGTGGCCAAGGCGATGCCCAATGAGCCAAGTTGATTTGCTACTATCGCCTCGGTCGAACGCCACTGGTTGGCCAATTCTTGAAAACTATTTGAGGCTAAACCGGTCCAGCTTGATTGAAGCCCGAGAAGCTGCCCGTGCAGCAGTTCTACCTCTTGGTTGATTCTGCCAATCGTTGCCTGGATGCTGGCGTTTGCCGCCCAAACTTGGTCGCTGTCTACGCTGAATTGAGTCATGAAGAAAGTCTCAGCTGAGACAACAGCCGCCGGATTCAAACCTGAAAAATTGTGGAGAACTAAGCGACCGGTAGTGTTACCCGGAAAGTAGCGCCGCCGCCTGCCGTCTCATCAGCAACTATCTCACCATCGTGTCGGTCGATGATGGTGCTAACAATGGCAAGGCCAAGCCCGGAGCCGCCGGTTTCTCGGTTTCTCGAGTTGTCAGCTCGATAGAAACGTTCAAACACCTTGGTGCGAAGTTGCTCGGGGATTCCCTCGCCGTGGTCGCGAACCTCAAAAATTACTTCATCGTTGCGTCGAGAGCCAAATGCGATTTCGATTGGCTGGTTCTCGGGCGAGAAGCGACCTGCGTTGTTTAGAAGATTGGTGAAAACCTGGCGTATCGCATTCGCGTCGCACTCCGCGAAGATTTTCTTGTCTTTTGGAAGCGGTTTTCCTTCCAGATCAACCAGAAGCACCTGACGGTGCTTATCGGTGACTGAATAGTCTTTGGCGACGTCGGCAGCCAGAGAAACCAGGTCGGCTTTCGCAGTCTTTAGTTTGGCGCCTTCATCCAAGCGCGCGAGCGCAAGCAGGCTCTCGACCAGGCCGGTCATGCGAATCGCTTCGCTCTCGATCCTGGCCATAGCTTCAGCTACATCAGACTTCTTCTTTAGTGCACCCATTCGGTAGAGTTCGGCGTAGCCGCGCACCGAGACCAGAGGGGTTCGTAGTTCGTGGCTTGCGTCTGCTACGAATCTGCGCATTTGTTCGAGAGTCTTGTTTCGTGAAGCCATCGCCGCGTCTACGCTGCCAAGCATTGTGTTCAACGACCTGTTCAGGCGGGCGATTTCGGTTTTGCCAGGCCGTTCAATCAAACGCTGCGAGATATCACCCTCGGCAACCGCGCGAGCTGTGCGCTCGACCTCGCGAAGTGGGCGAAGCGCCGAAGCAATAGTGAGCCAGGTGCTCATGCCGCTTATCAGAAGCAGGAAGAAACCGAACCCGGCACCGATCAATCCATACTGCTTCAAAATGTCGCGGTTGCCCGAGGTTGGCAGGGCAACCACCACTGAGCCAGGCATGTCCTGCAGTGGCAATGCAACGATGCGCCAATCGGCGAGGTTCGGGTCGGTGAGGTTTGATGAGCCTGATTCATCGGCATCAAAGGGTTGGCCCTGAGTGTTGATCACCGCGTCATAAGTGAACGAAGAGAGGTTGGGCACGTTTTTGCTGTCTTCGGTCGAAGAGACCAAACCAATCAGCAGGTTGCCAGATACATCCAGGTAGGCCACATAAAAGTCGCTTGGTAGGCGTGGCAGAATCAGTTGTCGATTGGCAAGACGAATCTCAACCAGGGCCGGGTCTTCATTGCTGAGTGTGCTTGCGGTCGAGGTCAGGATGGTGTCAACGTTTTGCTGCAGGTAGGTGCGCAGGAGCGAGACGGTGCCGAGGCTCGAGACAACTAGTAGCACTCCAATCAGAGCAACCGACAGGCTAGTCAGTTTTGCCCTAAGTGAGATGCTTTCCCAGATGCTCGAGAGTCGGCTCGACATTAGTTTGCGCTCTTAGTCGACTTATACATGTAGCCAACGCCGCGCTTGGTCTGAATCAATGGTTCAGAGGTGATTGGGTCGAGCTTCTTGCGCAGGTATGAAACGTAAGACTCGACGATTCCCATCTCACCATTGAAGTCATACTCCCAAACGTGGTCAAGGATCTGAGCCTTGGTGAGCACGCGGTTCGGGTTAGAAATCAAGAAGCGCAAAAGCTTGTATTCAGTCGGGCTCAAATCAACTGCCTGCCCGTTAGCGAACACCTCGTGAGCATCTTGGTTGATTTTAATTTCGCCAACCTCAAGAACTGATTCTTCGGTTTCAACCTGCTTGGTGCGGCGCAAAATAGCGTTGATGCGGGCCACGATTTCATCCAGGCTGAAAGGCTTGGTCATGTAGTCATCGCCGCCAACGGTTAAGCCGGTGACTTTGTCTGCGGTTTCATCGCGCGCAGTCAGGAACAGAACTGGGGCGTTGATGCCCATCGAGCGAAGCTTCTTGGTGACGCTGAAACCATTCATGTCTGGCAGCATGACGTCGAGGAGGATGATGTCTGGCTCGCCCTTTTCAGCGGCATTCACTGCATCTGCGCCATTGCCTACGGCATGCACGCTGAAACCGGCGAATCGCAGGCTGGTTGAGAGCAAATCACGGATGTTTGGCTCGTCATCGACGATTAGTACCTTCACGTTTTCCATAACGCCAGTGTGACAGCGAA
>JAGNYY010000017.1 GCA_017984715.1 Rhodoluna sp. | reverse complement strand
CTGGCGCTAAGAAGCGTTTCCGCTTCACCGGTAGCGGCAAGATCATGAAGCAGCAGATCAACATGCGTCACAACCAGGAGCACATGTCGAACCGTCGCAAGCGTCGTCTAAACGTAGACCAGGTTGTTTCACCAGCTGACTACAAGACCCTCAAGACCCTTCTCGGCAAGTAAGCCCGAACTTACAAATTTTCTGAGGTGCCTCGGCACCACGCAGTTGAACTTAGGAGTATCAACAAATGGCAAGAGTAAAAAACGCTGTAAACGGTTCTAAGAAGCGCCGTACAGTTCTAGAGCGCGCCAAGGGTTACCGCGGCCAGCGTTCACGTCTATACCGCATGGCAAAGCAGCAGATGCTGCACTCACTTGTCTACGCATACAACGACCGTCGTGCCCGCAAGGGTGACTTCCGTCGCCTATGGATCCAGCGCATCAACGCTGCATCACGTGCTAACGGCCTAACCTACAACCGCCTAATCCAGGGTCTAAACCTTGCTGGCATCGTTGTTGACCGTCGCATCCTTGCTGACCTAGCTGTGAACGAGCCAAAGACCTTCGCAAGCCTTGTTGCTTCAGCTAAGGCAGCGCTTCCAGCAGACACCTCAGCGCCAAAGGTCAAGTAAGACCTTGCTGATTGATCCCAAGGCCAATAAGGTCCGCGGGGTCGCCAAGCTCACCAAGAAAGACGCCCGGTCATCGACCGGGCTCTTTCTGCTTGAGGGACCTCAAGGGCTAAAGGAAGCGCTAAACCGCCCAAAGCTAATCGTCGAGTTGTTCGCAACCGAGGATGCCGTTGAGCGCTACCCAGACCTCTTTGAGCGCGCCGAATCCTCGCGCATCGTGGTTCAGATGGTTTCTGAGCCCGTCCTCAAGGCGCTCACTGACACAACCACCCCGCAGGGCATCGTGGCCGTTTGCGAGCAGTTGCATACGGGCCTCGACGACATCATTGCAGCCAAGCCACGCTTGGTTGCGTTGCTGGCCAACATCCGTGACCCTGGTAATGCCGGCACGGTTCTGCGTGCTGCCGATGCAGCAGGTGCCGATGCAGTGATTTTCAGCACCAACAGCGTTGACGTCTATAACCCAAAGGTTGTTCGCTCGACGACAGGTTCTGTCTTTCACGTTCCATTCGCAATCGATGTTCCGATCGAAGATGCAATCGCGGCCCTCAAGTCAGCCGGACTCCAGGTCTTTGCGGCCAACGGCGGGGGAGTCGAGATTCCATCACTCGGCGACGAAGTTTTAGCCAAGCCAACCGCCTGGGTCTTTGGTAACGAAGCTTGGGGTTTCGAACAAAGCACACTCGATTTGGTTGACCAAGAAGTCGCTGTTCCGCTCTACGGGGCTGCCGAATCGCTCAATCTAGCCACGGCGGCAAGCATCTGCCTTTATGTGACGGCGTTCGCTCAAAACAAGGCTTAGAGCCTTTGAAAAGGTAGACTTAGAGCCTATGTCTGCCGAAAATCCAATCACACAATCCGCAGTTGATGCGGCCATTGCCGACGCGTTGTCAAGCATTGCTTCAGCCGTTGATCTAGCCGCACTCAAGGCCGCTCGCGGAACCGCCGTTGGTGAGCAATCTGAGATTGCGAAGCTCAACGCCCTGGTCAAGAATCTTCCAAACGAATTCAAGGCCGCCTCGGGAGCCATGATCGGCAAGGCTCGTGGCGAGCTGAATGCGGCCTTTGCGGCACGCGAAACCGAACTCTTTGCGGTTGAAGAGGCTGCCAAGTTGGCCGCTGAATCTGTTGACGTTACCGCTGCCGCATCGCCATCAAAGCTAGGTGCACGCCACCCGCTCTCTTTGCTTCAAGACCAAATCTCAGACGTGTTCGTTGGGATGGGCTGGGAGATTGCTGAAGGCCCAGAGCTCGAGAACGAGTGGTTCAACTTCGATGCACTGAACTTCGACGAAGACCACCCAGCTCGAGCAATGCAGGACACGTTCTTTGTTGACCCGGTCGAGTCTCACCTCGTGCTTCGCACCCACACATCTCCAGTTCAGGTTCGCTCGATGCTAGACCGTGAACTTCCGGTTTACGTACTTTGCCCAGGGCGCGTTTTCCGCACCGATGAGTTGGATGCAACGCACACTCCCGTGTTCCATCAGGTCGAGGGTCTGGCGGTTGACAAGGGTCTAACCATGGCCGACTTGCGCGGAACTTTAGAGCATTTCGCTCGCATCATGTTTGGCCCAGGTGCCCAGATTCGCTTGCGTCCATCATTCTTCCCTTTCACCGAACCGTCAGCCGAGCTAGACGTGTGGCACCCGGGCGCCAAGGGTGGCGCGCGATGGGTCGAGTGGGGTGGCTGTGGCATGGTCAACCCAAACGTTCTGAAGGCTGCCGGCATAGACCCTGAGATTTACTCGGGCTTTGCATTTGGCATGGGAATCGAAAGAACCCTCATGTTCCGCAACGATGTTCGTGACATGCACGACATGGTCGAATCAGATGTTCGCTTCAGTGAGCAGTTTGGAGTGTCCCTCTAATGCGCGTTCCATTGACATGGCTAGCCGATTACGTTGACCTTCCTGGTGACGTCACCGCCGAGAGCGTCATGGCCGAATTGGTCAAGGTTGGCCTCGAAGAAGAGGGTTCACACGGTTTTGGTGTCACCGGTCCGGTTGTTGTTGGGCAGGTCCTCGAGTTCATCCCGGAGCCGCAGAGCAATGGCAAAACCATTCGTTGGTGCCAGGTTCGCGTTGCCGCAGAGGGGCAAACTGCCGCAGACGGCGGCGAGGATGTTCGCGGCATCGTTTGTGGCGCAAGCAACTTCGAAGTCGGCGACAAGGTCGTCGTTTGCCTGCCTGGTGCAGTCCTTCCGGGTGATTTCCACATTGCCGCACGCAGCACATACGGGCACATCAGCGATGGCATGATGGCTTCGGCTCGCGAGTTGAATCTCAGCGAAGATCACGCTGGCATTATTCGTCTACACGAGCTTGGTCTAGACCCAAAGGTGGGCACCGACGCTCTAGAACTTCTTCACTTGGATGACGAAGCAGCCGAAGTCAACGTCACTCCAGACCGCGGCTACTGCTTCTCGATGCGCGGAATCGCCCGTGAGTATTCGCATGCGACTGGCGCAGATTTCCGCGACCCTAAGAGCAACGCACACATCGAGCCTGGCCACGGCTTCGGCTTGAGCATCAACGATGAAGCGCCGATCCGAGGCCGCCGCGGCACCGACCGTTTTGTCCTGCGCGTGGTCAAGGGCGTCGACGTGTCGCGTCCGACTCCGGCCTGGATGGTTTCACGTTTGAAGCTTGCCGGCATGCGCTCTGTTTCTCTAGTGGTCGACATCACAAACTATGTGATGCTCGAGCTCGGTCAACCGACTCACGCCTACGACCTCGACAAAATCAAGGGCGGTCTAACCGTTCGTCGCGCCAAGGCCGGCGAAACCCTCAAGACTCTCGATGGTCAGATTCGCAAACTCGACTTAGAAGATCTCTTGATTACCGATGACTCTGGCCCGATCGGTCTTGCCGGCGTCATGGGTGGCGAAGATACAGAGGTTACTTCGACCACACAAAACGTGCTCGTGGAGGCAGCTCACTTCGAGCCGATCACCATTGCTCGTTCCGCACGCCGCCACCGCCTCCCATCCGAGGCTTCGAAGCGTTACGAACGCGGCGTTGACCCGATGATGGCAGATAACGCTGCGGCTCGGGTTGTGCAGCTACTAGAGGTTCATGCTGGTGGCGCTGCTGACTCACTCGGCGCTGAGTTCAAGGATCTACCGTCGGTTCCAAAAATTTGGCTTCCAGCTGAGTTTGCATCAGAGCTCGTCGGCGTCGACTACACGGCTGTAGAAATCGAGAAGGTTCTTCTAGAGGTTGGTTGCGTAGTAGCGGTCGTCGATGGCGGCTACGAGGTCATCCCGCCAAGCTGGCGCCCAGATCTAACCCACAAGACCGACCTGGTCGAGGAAATCGCACGAATTAGCGGTTATGACCGCATTCCTTCGCGCCTTCCAGTTGCTCCTCCGGGCCGGGGTTTGACCGCAAAGCAGAAGCGTCGTCGCGCCATACTTGGTGCACTTGCTGGCTCGGGGCACGTTGAGGTTCTGACTTACCCGTTCATCAGTGAGGCGCAGAACCAGTTGTTTAGCGAGGGGCAACCTACCGTGAAGTTGGCAAACGCGCTTCAGACCGAGTTTGGCGAAATGCGCACCACAATTTTGCCTGGACTGATCGAGGCTGCTCGTCGCAACTTCTCGCGTGGCCTAACCGATCTGGCCATTTTCGAAGAAGGTTCGGTGTTCTTGCCTGCCAAGACCATCACCGCCACCGGCAAACTTCCGGTTGGCAACCAGCTGCCTAGCGCTGCTGAGTTGGCAACATTGAACGCAACCATCCCTGCGCAGCCAAGCCGTTTGGCCGCGTTGTTCACCGGTGACCGAGTCAACCAGGGTGTAGGAGTTCAGTCCCAAGCAATCAGCTACCAGGATGCGATCCAGGCGGCTCGCGTTGCCGCCCACGCTGTTGGTCTTGAGCTAACGGTTCGCCAGGCTAGCCCTAAGGGTTTCCACGCTGGTCGCACCGCCGAACTGTTGGTTGGCGCAAACCTAGTTTCCGTCGGCTTCGCGGGCGAGCTCGACCCGAACCTAACCTCAGCTAATGACCTACCGCGTCGCGTCGCAGCCCTCGAGATTGACCTCGATGCACTTTATGCAGCAGCACCACAGGTTATCCAGGCTGGTTTCATCGGCACTTATCCAGCGGCTACCCAAGATTTGTCTTTGGTTGTTGCCAATGAGATTCCCGCAGGCGACATCCGAGCAGTGATTCTCGAAGGCGCCGGCGAACTGCTCGAGCAGGTAACCCTGGTTGATGACTATCGCGGCGACAATGTGGCAACCGGTCACAAGTCGCTCACGTTCGCACTTCGTTTCCGTGCTTCAGATCGAACCTTGACGCAGATTGAGGCTTCGGAGTCGCGTGACAAGGCCGTAGCGTTGGCGAATCAAAAGTTCGGTGCGACGCTTCGCGCATAGCGGGCGAAGCTAAAGATAGGGGAGCAGCATGGCCTTCACAGTTGCCATAGCCGGCGCCAGCGGAAACGTTGGTGGCGAACTTTTGCGCTTGGTGGCTAAGCACCCTGAGCTAGAACTAAAGACTGTTACGGCAAGCAGCATGGTTGGCGAAAAGGTTTCGACTCTGCACCCGCACGTGCCCGAGTTTGGCGACATGGTTTTCTCAGAGAACTCGCCGGCAGAACTAGCCGGTCACGACATCGTGTTTCTGGCGTTGCCACATTCAAAGTCTGCTGAAGTTGCCGAGTGGTTGAGTGACGAAACTCTCGTCATCGACTGCGGTGCTGACTTCCGTCTCGAAAGCGAAGCTGACTGGAAGAAGTTCTACGGTGGCGAGCATGCTGGCACCTGGACATACGGAATGCCTGAACTCCTTATCGGTGAAAAAAAGAAGCAGCGCGAACTTATTAAAGGCACCAAGCGCATCGCGGTGCCAGGATGCAACGTCACCGCGATAACGCTCGCCCTGGCCCCGGGTTTAGCCGCCGGGCTAGTTGAGCCTGACGACATCGTGAGCATCCTTTCAGCGGGCACTTCAGGTGCTGGCCGCGGTGCAACCGAGAAGCTATTTGAGATTGAACCAACAGGTTCGGCCAACGCCTACCAGGTCGGCGGCATTCACCGTCACACCCCAGAGATCGAGCAGAACCTTTCCAAGTCGGCAGGCGAACGCATCCAGATTTCGTTCACTCCGATTTTGGTCTCTATGGAGCGTGGCATCCTTGCCGTGAACACTGCAAAACTAAAGCCCGGTGCAACGCTCGAGCTTGCGCACAAGGTTTGGGCGGATGCCTATGGTGACGAGCAGTTCATTAAGGTTTACCCGAAGGGTGAATTCCCTTCGACTGCAGATACCATCGGAGACAACAACGCATTGATTGGTCTGGCAATCGACGAACATGCCGACCGATTAGTGGCAGTTTGCGCGATTGACAACCTGGTCAAAGGAACCGGCGGAGCTGCCATCCAGTCGATGAACATCGCCCTAGGGCTCCCAGAATCTACCGGCCTAACAGCGATTAGTTTGGCCAAGAATGGTGCAAAGAAATGACCGTAACCGTAGCCAAGGGTTTTCTAGCCGCAGGCGTTCGTGCAGGGCTCAAAAGCTCAGGCAACAAGGACCTTGCGCTGGTCGTAAATCAGGGCCCACTAAAGTCGGCAGCCGTGGTTTTCACCACCAACCGTTGCCAGGCAAACCCGATCATCTGGAGCAAGCAGGTCATTGCCGACGGCGAGGTCTCGGCCATCGTTCTCAACTCTGGCGGCGCTAACTGCTACACCGGTGCGCAGGGCTTCCAAACCACTCACTCGACCGCCGAAAAGGTTGCCGATGTTCTAGGTGTTTCGGCCGGCGACGTCCTGGTCTGTTCAACTGGTCTCATCGGTGAACAACTTGACCTTGGCAAGCTAACGGCTGGCGTCGAAGCTGCGGCTGAAGAGCTCTCTGCCGAGTCCGGCGCTTCAGCTGCCGAGGCAATCATGACTACCGACTCGGTGTCTAAGACCGCTCACCACAACAGCCCTAATGGTTGGTCCGTTGGCGGGATGGCAAAGGGTGCAGGCATGTTGGCCCCGGGTCTGGCCACGATGCTAGTTGTTGTTACCACCGACGCGGTTGTCGATAGCCCAACCCTAGACAAAACTCTTCGTGCAGCCACGCGCGTCACCTTTGACCGTCTCGACTCCGATGGTTGCATGTCAACCAACGACCAAGTAACACTTATGGCCTCAGGTGCTTCGGGTGTAACCCCAGACCAGGATGAATTCCAGGCTGCCGTCACCGCCGTCTGCCACGACCTCGCTCAGCAGTTGCTTCGCGACGCCGAGGGTTCTAGCCACGACATCGCAATTGAAGTCGTCAACGCCGCCACCGAAGGCGACGCCGTCGAAGTAGGTCGCTCGGTCGCCCGAAACAACCTGTTCAAGGCTGCTATCTATGGCAACGACCCAAATTGGGGTCGCATCCTTGCGGCAGTGGGTGTTACCAAGGCTGCTTTCGACCCATATGACATCGATGTGGAAATCAATGGCGTTAGCGTTTCACGCAAGGGTCAGCCAGACCAGTCTCGCGACCTTGTCGACCTAACCCCGCGAGCTGTTCAGATTCGCATTTCACTAAATGCAGGTTCTGCCGCCGCGACGATTTACACCAATGACCTGACTCACGAATATGTGACAGAGAACAGCGCGTACTCCAGCTAATGATTCCTTCAGAGCAACACGAAACAGGTCTGGCCCGAATCAAGGCCGAAACTCTCATTGAGTCTCTCCCTTGGCTTCAGGCTTTTCACGGCAAAGTGGTCGTGGTCAAATTTGGCGGCAACGCCATGGTCGACGAAGAGCTGCAACGTGCCTTCGCCGAAGACATGGCCTACCTGCGTTGGGTCGGCATCAAGCCCGTCGTGGTGCACGGTGGTGGGCCTCAGATTTCCGCCCGACTAGCCGAGCTGGGCATCGAAAGCGAATTCCGCGGTGGCTTCCGAGTCACCACGAGCGAGACTATCGGCATCGTCCGCGATGTTCTTCGCGACCAAATCAGCGCACAGCTAGCCGAAATGATCAAGGCTGCAGGTGCTGAGCCTGTGATCATGTCAGGAGAAGATGGCAACCTCTTCCGCGCCGAAAAAACCACACTGGACTCTGATGAAGGCCCGATCGACATCGGTCTCGTTGGCGAGGTAAACCTGGTCAACCCGCGCATCGTTTTCGAGGCACTCGACGCAGGGCGAATCCCCGTTGTGTCAACCGTGGCGCCTAGCACCGGGGGAGAACTGCTAAATGTAAACGCCGACCTTGCAGCCGCAGCTCTGGCAGTGGCGCTGGGTGCCGAAAAACTCATGGTTCTTACCGATGTGCCAGGCCTCTACAGCGACTGGCCGAACCGCGATTCTCTCGTGTCCGAAATAACCGAGTCAGAGCTCGAAGAGCTTTTGCCAAAACTTGAATCGGGCATGATTCCTAAGATGCAGGCATGCCTCAAGGCCGTTCAGGGCGGCGTTCCTCGCGCCCACGTCATCGATGGCCGCACGCCCCACAGCATCCTGCTCGAGATTTTTACGGTCTCTGGTTTCGGCACAATGGTTCTACCCGACTAAAGATTGGATACGAAATGGTTCGCCACTTTCTAAAAGACGACGACATCACAGCGGTTGAACAAGCCGAGATCCTTCGCCGTGCGCTAGAGCTCAAGAAGGCTCCTTATTCGGTGCGTCCGTTTGAAGGCCCAAAGACCGTCGCTCTAATCTTCGACAAGACTTCAACTCGCACCCGTGTGTCATTTGCGGTTGGCGTCGCAGACCTGGGTGGTGCACCTCTAATCATCGACAGTCAGACCTCTCAGATGGGAGGCAAGGAATCCGTTGCCGACACTGCTCGAGTGCTTGGTCGCCAAGTTGCCCAGATCGTTTGGCGCACCTACGCGCACTCGGGGCTCGAAGAGATGGCAGCCAACGCAGGCGTTCCGGTTATCAATTCTTTGAGCGATGACTATCACCCTTGCCAGATTCTGGCCGATTTGCTAACCATCCTGGAACACAAGGGCAAGCTGGCCGGCCTCAAGATTGCCTACATCGGCGATGCAGCTAACAACATGGCCAACAGCTACCTAATCGGTTGCGCCCTTGCCGGCATGAACGTTGCGGTGGCCGGCCCTGCCGGATACCAACCAGATCATGGCATCGTCGCTCGCGCTGAACTTATCGCTGCGAAGCACGGTGGCTCGGTGTCGGTTCACGGTGAACCGATCGGTGCAATCGCAGATGCTGACATTGTGGTAACGGACACCTGGATTTCGATGGGGCAGGAGTCTGAGAAAGCCAAGCGCGTTGCCGACTTCGCCGGATACACCATTGATGCCGAGTTAATGAAGCGCGCCAAGCCAGACGCTATCTTTATGCATTGTCTTCCTGCTTATCGCGGATACGAGGTTAGTGCCGAAGTTCTAGATGGCCCGCAGTCGGTCATCTGGGATGAGGCAGAAAACCGCTTGCACGCGCAGAAAGCGCTGATGAGCTGGTTGGCCGAACAGGCATAGCCAAACGCCACCCAAACCACGAGCAAAAACTCGAGCAATAAGATTGACTCAATCCAAAGCCGTTTATCCGGCGGATCTATTTAAGGAGCACCATGTCTAGCCAGGCATCAGGTTCAAACGCCCTATGGGGCAGCCGTTTCGATGGCGGTCCGTCAGACGCACTTGTGGCGCTTAGCCGTTCGGTTCACTTCGATTGGCGTCTAGCCTCGTATGACATCGCTGGCACCCGTGCCCACATCAAAACGCTTCAGTCGGCCGGTTACCTAACCGTGGCCGAGCACGAGAAGTTGGACCGAAGCTTGGTCGAGCTCAATGACCGCGTAGCCAAGGGAAGCTTTGTTGCAAAGCCAACTGACGAGGATGTTCACTCTGCTTTAGAGCGCGGCCTAATCGAAATTGCCGGAGTCGAACTCGGTGGCAAGGTTCGCGCTGGCCGCAGCCGCAACGACCAAATCGCAACCCTGATTCGAACCTACCTGCTTGACCAGGCCACTGTCATCGGTGAATTGGTTACCGAGCTAGTAGAAATTCTGGTTACCCGGGCAGAAGAAAATTTGGGTGTCGCGATGCCTGGCCGCACCCACTTCCAGCACGCTCAGCCGGTTGCCCTCTCGCACCATCTGTTGGCGCATGCCTGGCCGCTCACTCGCGACCTCGACCGACTAAACGATTGGAGAGTCCGCGCAAGTCTCTCGCCATACGGCGCGGGAGCGCTCGCCGGAAACACTCTTGGTCTCGACCCAAACATCGTGGCTCGCGAACTTGGTCTTGCTGGTCCGACCCAGAACTCCATCGATGCAACCGCAAGCCGTGACGTAGTGGCTGAGTTCGCCTTCATCGCGAGCCTGATTGGCATCAACCTTTCGCGCTTCTCAGAAGAGATCATCATCTGGGCCAGTGCCGAGTTCAACTACATCAAGTTGCATGATTCATACTCCACCGGTTCATCGATCATGCCGCAGAAGAAGAATCCAGACATCGCCGAGCTGGCTCGTGGCAAATCTGGTCGCCTGATTGGTGACCTCACCGGTCTGCTCGCGACTCTCAAGGGTTTGCCTCTGGCCTATAACCGCGACCTTCAAGAAGACAAAGAGCCGGTTTTCGACATGGTCGACACTCTCACCGTCTTACTCCCGGCCTTCAATGGCATGGTTGCAACCCTCGAATTCAACCGTGACCGCCTCGAGCAGCTGGCCCCAGCCGGCTTCTCACTCGCGACCGATGTTGCCGAGTGGTTAGTCAAGAAGAAGGTCGCCTTCCGCGATGCACACGACATCACCGGCCGCATGGTTTCATACTGCGAGCAGCATGGTCTAGAGCTTCACGAGGTTCCAGACTCAGAGATGGCCGCCATCTCGCCAGACCTAACCCCTGACGTTCGCGACGTGCTAACCGTCGGCGGTTCAATCAAGGCTCGCGCCGGTGCGGGTGGCACTGCGCTGCCTCGAGTTCTCGAACAAATCGCTGCGCTTCGCAAAATCGCACCTAAGCACGAAGGCTAAAACCGTGGCTACTCCTGAAACCCTTGCTGCACAGTCAAACGACCCAGCCTTCAAAGAACTCTGGGATGAGTTGAAGTGGCGTGGCCTAGTTGCCATCACCACCGACGAGGATGAGCTGCGCAAGGCCCTCAACGAAACGCAGGTCACTTACTACATCGGTTTCGACCCAACCGCGCCTAGCCTGCACCTGGGCAACCTGGTTCAGCTCTTGATTATGCGTCGCCTGCAGTTAGGTGGACACAAGCCACTTGCCCTAATCGGCGGCTCAACCGGCCTCGTCGGTGATCCGCGCCCAACGGCCGAGCGCACCCTTAACACCAAAGAGACAGTAGCCGACTGGGTAGAGCGTCTCGGCGCACAGGCGTCACGGTTTCTTTCATTCGAAGGTGCCGCTGCGGCAGAGCTAGTCAACAACCTTGACTGGACGGCGCCGTTGAGTGCCATCGACTTCCTGCGCGACATCGGCAAGTACTTCCGTGTCGGCACCATGCTCTCCAAGGATGCGGTTTCCGCCCGCCTGAACTCAGAACACGGCATCAGCTACACCGAGTTCAGCTACCAGATCCTCCAGGG
>JAGNYY010000079.1 GCA_017984715.1 Rhodoluna sp. | reverse complement strand
GCCGTGGCCGATCTGGTCGAGAACTGGCACGGGCAGAAAGAACTCACTCTTCCAGGGGTTAGAGTTGTACGCACGGGTTCGCAAATAACCCTAAAAACCACCAAAACCCTCAAATCAGGAGCCTGCTAAGTGGATCTGTCAAAGGTAAGCGACAAAATCACCAAGGTGCTAGTCACCGAAGAACAGATCGACGCGAAGGTTGCCGAACTTGCTGCCCAGGTCGACGCAAAGTATGAGGGCAAGGATGTTCTGCTGGTCGGCGTTCTGAAGGGCGCTGTCATGTTCATGGCAGACCTCTCACGCGCGATTCAAATCCCGGTCCAGATGGACTGGATGGCCGTTTCTTCTTATGGTTCAGGCACCGTTTCATCCGGCGTGGTTCGCATTCTTAAAGACTTGGATGCCGACGTTCTCGGTCGCCACGTAATCATCGTCGAAGACATCATCGACTCGGGTCTAACCCTTTCGTGGTTGGTTTCAAACCTTGAGGCCCGCGGTGCTGCTTCGGTCGAAATCGTCGCTTTCCTTCGCAAGCCAGACGCAGCCAAGGTTGACGTCAAGGTGGCGATGGTCGGCTTCGACATCCCTAACGAGTTCGTGGTCGGTTACGGCCTCGACTATGCCGAGGATTACCGCACGCTAAAGGGCGTAGCCATCCTTGCGCCATCGGTTTACAACTAATCGCCTAGAGAGAACAGCAGTACTAGTTGTCGCAGGCATTCGATAGCCTTAAGCGGTGAACTTGAAAAAAATTCTTAGCGGTCCTTTTGTCTGGATCTTCGTTGCCGTAACCGTTCTGCTCATCGGTTCATCTTTGGTCAACACCTCTGGCGTCAAGCAGGTTGACACCCAGGTTGGTCTAGCGATGATCGCGGATGGCAAAGCCGACACCGTGAAGGTCCTCGATGGCGACCAGCGCGTTGATGTCACACTCACCAACGAAGACGCCAAGTATGGCAAGAAGGTTCAGTTCTTCTATGTCGCAGCTCGTGGCGGCCAGGTCGTTGAGACCGTGGCTAACGCCCAGATTGCCAACGGCTACAACGACGAGGTTCCAAACACCCCTTGGTATTTGGCGCTGCTGGGCAGCCTGATTCCGTTCGTCATCATTGGTGCCATTTTCTGGTTCCTAATGTCGGGCATGCAGGGTGGCAACAGCAAGGTCATGAACTTCGGCAAGTCACGCGCAAAGCTCGTGAACAAAGACACCCCAAAGGTCACCTTTGCTGACGTTGCCGGTGTCGACGAGGCAATCGAAGAACTCGAAGAAATCAAGGACTTCCTAAAGTCGCCAGAGAAGTTCCAGGCGGTTGGTGCAAAGATCCCTCGCGGTGTTTTGCTTTACGGCCCTCCGGGAACCGGTAAGACCCTGGTCGCCAAGGCTGTTGCGGGCGAAGCCGGTGTGCCGTTCTTCACCATCTCGGGTTCAGACTTCGTTGAAATGTTTGTCGGTGTCGGTGCATCGCGTGTTCGCGACCTATTCGACCAGGCCAAGCAGAGTGCTCCAGCGATCATCTTCGTTGACGAAATTGATGCCGTTGGTCGCCAGCGCGGCGCCGGAATCGGCGGCGGAAACGACGAGCGCGAGCAGACCCTCAACCAGCTTTTGGTCGAGATGGACGGCTTCGACTCGAAGACCAACATCATCTTGATTGCGGCGACCAACCGCCCAGACATCCTTGACCCAGCATTGCTTCGCCCGGGCCGCTTCGACCGCCAGATTGGCGTCGGCGCACCTGACCTAATTGGTCGCGAGCAGATCCTTCGCGTTCACGCCAAGGGCAAGCCAATTGCTGATGACGTAGACCTCGCCTTGGTTGCTCGTCGCACCCCAGGCTTCACCGGTGCCGACCTAGCCAACGTTCTAAACGAGGCTGCATTGCTAACCGCTCGTCAGGGTGAGAAGCAGATCACTTCAGAAACCATGGATGAGTCAATCGACCGAGTCATCGGTGGGCCTCAGAAGAAGTCTCGCTTGATGCAGGACAAAGAGCGTCTAAACACCGCTTATCACGAGGCCGGTCACGCACTAGTGGCTGCGTCGCTGAACGACAGCGACCCGGTCACGAAGGTGACCATCCTGCCTCGCGGCCGTGCCCTGGGTTACACCATGGTGCTCCCACTAGAAGACCGCTACTCGGTTTCACGCAACCAGTTGCTCGACCAGATTGCCTATGCAATGGGTGGCCGCGTTGCCGAAGAAATCGTCTTCCACGACCCAACCACAGGTGCATCAAACGACTTCGAGAAGGCAACCGCAACTGCCCGCCAGATGGTCACCCAGTATGGTTTCAGCTCAACCCTCGGCGCGGTCAGCTTCGGCGGTGGCGGCGAGGTCTTCATTGGTCGCGACATGGCTCAGGCTCGTGAATACTCAGAGGTCACCGCACAGCAGATCGACTCTGAAGTTCGCGCGATTCTCGAGGGTGCTCACAACGAGGCATACAAGGCAATCAACCAGAACCGTGCCGTTCTAGATGCAATGGCGAAAGAGTTGATGGAGAAGGAAACCCTGAACCCTGACGACATCGCTCGCATCTTCAAGTCGGTCAAGAAGTTGCCGAAGCGCGCTCAGTGGTTGTCGAGCAAGGCTCGCCCAGTTTCGAAGATCGCCCCGATTGCTATCCCGGTCAAGGGTTCTTCAGCTGCGAAGGCTACGGCTCGAAAGGCTGCCGAAACCAAGGCTGCCGCAGCGGCCAAGCCGGCGGCAAAGAAGGCAGCACCGAAGAAGCCAGCGGCGCCTCGCAAGCCTGCAGTGCCAAAAGACGCTGCTTCTAAAGACAAGGCCTAATCTCAGGTGATTGATTCCGAACGCATCAAGGCGGCGGTTGTCGAGCTAATCTCGGCGATCGGCGAAGACCCAAACCGGAGCGAGCTCAAGGCCACTCCGACCAAGGTCGCCGAGGCGTACGCGGAGTTTTTCAAGGGCGTTGGCCAGGATGCGAAGCTTGCGATTGCTGACACATTCGAGGCCGAACACGTAGAAGTTGTAATTCTCAAAGACATCGACTTCGTTTCAATCTGTGAACACCACCTGCTTCCTTTCACCGGTGTCGCACACATCGCCTATCTACCTTCAGATCGCGTAGTCGGCCTAGGCCGATTGCCGAAGCTGGTTGAAATCATCGGCGCTCGCCCACAGCTGCAAGAGAGCCTGACCGCCCAAATCGCGGATGCTCTCGAAGAGGGGCTCGGAACCCAGGGTGTGGTTGTTGTCATCGAAGCTCGCCACCACTGCGTCATCTCTCGCGGCGCCCGCCAGCCAGAAGCAAACACCGTGACCATGGCTGCACGAGGCGTCTACTCAGAGCCGATTGCTCGCGCAGAAGTCATGGGGCTGATTTCAAAGTGAGCGAAAGTCGCGCTGGCTCAGAGCGATCTGACTTTCAGCGACCTTTAGTGATGGGCGTTCTAAACGTCAC
>JAGNYY010000078.1 GCA_017984715.1 Rhodoluna sp. | reverse complement strand
ATCTTTGGAAGTGCCTGGATGTTGAAGCGAGCCATGTTGTGCCTTTCGTTTAGCCGTCGATGCGGTCGAGCAAAATCTTGCGCGGTGCAGCGATAGCAGCAGCCTCAATCTTAAACGAACCTTCGAGGGCTTCCATCGCTCGGTCGAAACGTTCGGCCTCGTCGGTGTGCAGAGTCATCAGTGGCTGACCGGCCTTGACCGATGAACCCAGTTGTGCGTGCAGAGTGATTCCGGCACCAAACTGAACCGGGTCTTCCTTTCGAGCACGACCGGCACCTAGGCGCCAGGATGCGGTTCCAACCTGAAGAGCATCGAGCTGGGTGAGCACGCCGTCTTCTGGCGCGAGGACAACGTGGTGCTCGCTTGCGGTCGGCAAAGCGGCATCCGGGTCTCCACCCTGAGCAGAAATCATCTGACGCCACTTGTCCATTGCACGGCCATCCTCGAGGGCTGCCGCAACGTCAACATCGGTCTTGCCGGCAAGTCGAAGCATTTCGCGGGCCAGTTCAATGGTCAACTCGACAACGTCGGCAGGGCCGCCACCGGCCAAGACCTCAACCGATTCCTTGACCTCGAGCGCGTTGCCGATTTCAAGACCGAGCGGGGTCGACATGTCGGTGATCAGGGCCGAGGTGTTCACGCCGGCATCCTGGCCGAGCTGAACCATCACGGTTGCCAACTCGCGAGCGCGGTCGATGTTCTTCATGAAAGCGCCAGAGCCGACCTTGACATCGAGCACCAAGGATGAAGTTCCTTCGGCAATCTTCTTCGACATGATCGAGCTGGCAATCAGCGGAATTGCCTCAACGGTTCCGGTCACATCGCGCAGGGCATAAAGTTTTTTGTCGGCCGGGGCAAGGCCAGCACCAGCGGCACAGATAACCGCGCCAACATCGGCTAGTTGCTTGTGGAACTCTTCGTTGGTTAGTGATGCTCGCCAACCCTTGATTGACTCGAGCTTGTCGAGCGTGCCGCCGGTGTGGCCGAGACCGCGACCGGATAGCTGCGGGACGGCAACGCCAAAGGCTGCAACCAGCGGTGCGAGAGGCAACGTGATTTTGTCGCCGACGCCACCGGTTGAGTGCTTGTCGGAGGTTGGCCAGGCTAGGCCGTCATAGTTCAATGTCTCGCCCGAAGCAATCATCGCCATGGTTAGGTCTTTGATTTCACGACGACTCATGCCGTTTAGCAAGATGGCCATGGCCATCGCCGACATCTGCTCATCAGCCACGACACCCTTGGTGTAGTTGGCAACCAACCAGTCAATTTGCGCGGTGGTGAGCTCGCCCTTTTCGCGCTTCAACATGATCAGCTCAACGGCTGCGAATTCAGTCATTTTTTCTTTCTTCGAGGTCGCGGGGGCCGAAGGCATCCGGAATCACTTCATCGATGGTTTTGAAACCGGAGACGGTCTCGAGAATCATGCCCTTGGCAGAGTGTTCGAACAAGAGTTGGCGGCAACGGCCACATGGCATCAGGATGTTGCCGTGACCATCGACACAGGTGAAGGCAACGAGTCGGCCGCCTCCGGTCATAAATAGTTCACTGACCAGCGAGCATTCGGCGCACAGGGTCAAACCATACGAGGCATTTTCGATGTTGCAACCAGAGACGATTCGGCCATCTTCGGTCAGCGCCGCGGCACCCACCTTGAACTTCGAGTAAGGCACGTATGCCTTCTTCATCGCCGTGTTTGCAGCCGCCCGGAGGGCATCCCAGTTGATTTCAACAGACATGATTCGCCTAACTCTTTATATAAGCTTTGCCAGCAGCGGCAGGGCCAGTTACCTTGCCCACCAAGCCGGCAACAGCAACCACGGTCAACGCATAAGGCAACATCAGCAAGAACTCGCTAGGCACCGATGAGCCGATGATTGCGAGGCCATACTGAAGGTTCAGAGCGAAGCCAAATAGCAAGGCTGCGAAGGCGGCATAGATCGGGTTCCAGCGACCGAAAATCAATGCGGCCAGCGCGATGTAGCCGGCACCGTTGGTCATCTCTTTACCGAAGGCGCCAACCTGACCGAGGGTGAAGAACGAACCACCCAGACCAGCCAAAGCGCCACCCAGGATGACGCTCACGTAACGCGTGCGGAAGACGTTGATGCCCACGGTGTCTGCTGCCTTTGGATACTCTCCAACGGCGCGAACGCGCAGACCCCAGCGAGTCTTGAACAGCGCGACGTAAACCACGGCAACCGAAACATACATGAGGTAGACGATCAAAGTCTGGTTGAAGAGGACCGGGCCGAGCACCGGAATCTGACCGAGCAGTGGAATCAGAATCTTGTCAAAGCGCGGTGGCTGGTTGAACAGGTTGACGTTGCTGACCATAACCGTGCTGTACAAGAAGCTGGTCAAACCAATCACGAGCACGTTCAGAACAACGCCGACGATGATCTGATCGACGATGTACTTAATCGAGAACACCGCGAGAACCCACGACACTAGGGCGCCGGCGATTACTGCGCCAACAAGACCAGCGAACAGGTTGTCAGACAGGGATGCCACCAGCGCCGAAACAAAAGCTCCGGCGAGCAGCTGGCCTTCGATGGCGATGTTGACCACACCAACTCGCTCACTGAGCACGCCGGCAAGCGAACCGAAGATAAGGGGAACGGCAAGTGCCAACGAACCCTGAAGCAGCGAGGTGAAGGTCATGGTCTTGCCCGCGAACAGTCCAACCAGAACTTCAAACACCAATGCGGTCGCAAAACCAATGACCACGTATCTCGGCGTCTTGTGATTCTTGACCACCACGAAGTAAATCGAGGCGAGCAAGGCAAGCACCTGAACTGCGAATGCGAGGCCGTTGACAAAGGCAATATCCAGGTTGAAATTAGGCAGCACCAGGATGTCGGTGTCGGTTGAAATCTTGATTTCGGTAGTGCCACTTGGAGCACTCAGAAACAGCCAAAGACCAACCAGGGTCATCACCAAGAGCGTGATTGGGGTGCGCTTACTCTGCTTCACTTTGCGGCCTCCTTCTTCGACTCTTTGATCCGGAACATGGCACGCACCAGAGGCGGGGCGGCGATGAAGAGCACGATTAGAGACTGAACGACTAGAACGATGTCAATCGGCACACCCTGGTTTGCCTGCATGGTCACAGCACCAGCGCGAAGACCACCGAAGAGTAGGCCGGCAACCAAAACACCCCAAGGGTTTGAGCGGCCAAGCAAAGCAACGGTGATTGCGTCAAAGCCGAAGCTCGCTGCTACTCCTAGAGTCAAGAACTTCTCAGTGCCAAGCACCTGCGAGGTTCCGGCAAGCCCGGCAAGCGCACCGGAGATTCCCATCACCAATACGTAGGTCAGGCCGATGTTGATGCCGGCAACTTTGGCGGCACTCGGGTTGTGACCGAGTGCGCGGAAGCGGAAGCCGAGTGTCGAGCGGTTCAACAACCACCAGGTGAAGACCACGGCCAAAAGCATGGCAATCAAGCCACC